>NZ_ABCK01000001.1:0-300000 GCF_000170755.1 Lentisphaera araneosa HTCC2155 | reverse complement strand
GTAGAAATAAAGAAAAGTCCAGGTAAAAAGAGGATAAAATCAAAACGTGCAGCTTCCCGTTCGAAGCGCCCGAGAAGGCAAGCGCAAAAATCTTCTTCACCTTTAGCTAAAATAGTTCTAGTACTCTTTTTAGCTGTGGGTTTTGGAGCTTGGTTCTTTTTAAAAGACAAAGATACTGGGAATGCACTGAGTAAAAAAGGTGAGCTGACTGAAGTGGATAAGGGGATAAGCGAAAATAGTGGATTAGTTTCTCAGCATACTAGTACCACAAATTCGCCTACTAGCACTTCGTCCCAAGCTCTGATTCCACGTTTAGAAAAATCGATTTATATTCCCAAAGTGGCTAAACCCAATATAGTGTTTGTTTGTGCAGAAGGCATCAGTACAGATTGGTTAAGTGCCTATAAGGGGAAAGAATTGACGCCTAATATTGAACGCTTGGCTGAAAACGGACTCTTATTTAAAACGGTATGGATGCAAGCATATGAGGCGTCATCACATGCGAGTATTTTGAGCGGGCAATACCCTTCACAACATGGTGTTTATCAGTCATTATCAGGAGTTAGATTCTCAGCAGAGAAAGCTTGGACTTCAAGATTAGCAGAGCAGGGTTGGGCTTGTGCTTTTTATGGCAAATGGCCTTTCGCTGAAAATTGGACTCAGCAGTCTTTTGGCTTCAGTACCCATGGGAAAAAGGCCTCTCAAAGCTTTGACTTCATGAAAAACCAGGGGTCAAATCCTTTTGTTCTTTACGTGAATTTTCCTTTGGATAAAAATAAAGCTTATGCTTCATCAGTAAGAGATCTCGATCGCTTTATGGGTGAACTTCAGGCCAATCTCATTAAAAATAAAGTTTACAAAAAGACTGTGCTGATTTTTACGTCGGATGGAGCCTCCAAGCAAGTGGGGCAATTTGCCTTTAAAGTAAGTAAACGTCCGAGTGGGGTGAAAGCACCTGCGCAAGCTAGGGCTAATCGCCATAAACTTAATGATTTAGGGGTGAGTGTACCCTTGATTATTTCGGCTCCTTTTCTCATTCCAAAAAATGGTTATTACACGACTGATTTAGTGGACTCGAGTGATTTCTTCCCAACAATTAAAGAGCTTTGCGGACTTCGCATTTCCAATCACCAAATCGATGGGCGTTCCTTTGTAAAAACCCTAAGTGGTGATTTAAACCCTCTCAATAAGCGCAGTTGGATTTTTAGTGAATCAAAGAATGAGAAAATGATCCGTGACTGGGAGTACGTATACTATAATGATAAGAAGTATTTTGGCCTGAAATATGACCCTTTACAAAGCCATAACTTAAACAAAATCCGTCACAATGATAAAGTGGCACCAGGTGCCCGCGATCGTTTGAAAATGTTGATGAAACGTGTGGGCTCTTAAATTTATTTTACGATTACCCATCCATTTAGCCATATTTGTCAAGTAGACAATAATCTATTGTATCCGTTTTTTGTTATTTTTGCTTAAAACGAAGCTTAGAATTAGCTCTTTACTTTGTGCCCATCTTGATTTCAACTTTGTGGGTACGAGTCTTCACAAAAGTGAAGCCCTCCAGCCATCCATATAAGGTCAACGGTTTTAAAGGAACCGTGTTGATCAGTCCAACTTTTTCTTTTAGCTGCGCTCAACGCCTTAGAAACTCCTAACGGTCATATCCTCGCCGTCCCATTCAGTTGGGTGTTAGGGCTCAGTCCTTCTCTATTGGACTGTCCAGGGTTTTAGGGGCTCGGGGAGGAGTGGGTCATCATCAGTAAATTGCTGTGAGTGTAAAGTGTACACTCAGCCATATCCTAATCAGTTAAGTTGTTTCGACGGAACAAGGGTAATCAATAGGTTCATGACTGAGGTACTAAATTTATTTAATGAACTTTTTTTGTGAGTCGCTCATATTTTTCTCTGCCGAAAAAATCGATAGGATCAAAAGGTTTCTTTCGTAAAAGCATAAAATAAATAGCTCGGCATATTTTATGTATAAAGATGGATCGTCCTTTGCGTTTACCGTGACGTTGATCGAGTTCATCGGCAAAGAATTTCATTACTGGATCTGATTTTGCTAACATTGCGATTTCACCAAAGGCCCACTTTAAGTTAGGGTTGCCCATTTTTGTCCCACTATAACCATAACTTTTTCCCGCACTTTCTTTTTTGCATTTAACAACGCGACAGTAACTTGCATAATCACCTGGAGTTTTAAATCTTTGAATATCATGAGTTTCATAAACCAGAGTCATACCTAAAATATCTCCGATACCTTTCATTGATTTCACTATTTCAAAATCTTCTTTGAACTGAGAGTCAAGGGTGAATTTCACAAGGTCCTTATCTATTTGTTTTAACTGATCAGTAAACATCTTTAGTAAATCGGCGTTGAGTTGATAGTTTCGAGCCATAGCATGATCTTCTGGTAGGAATGTCTGAAGATCCATGAACTGAAGTGATGACTTTGCATTTCGTCGAAGCTCAGCAGAACTATGTTTTAAATTATTTTGGTCTTCGAAGAGATTAAGATAAATTGATATACCTGAGCGAATACTCACGAGCTTGATTCGACGGCGTAGTAGATCTCGGTGAGAACGAAACCGACGTGGACAAGCATACGCTTTGGGCAGGAGATTAGTTCGTAACAAATCTGTTATTTTTTTACTGTCTATTTTATCGTTCTTTGCTTTACCTCCATGAATTGCTCCCATATAAAGGGCATGGCCTAGGGCAAATTGAACGGGCTCTGTTTCACAAAAATCAGATAATTTGTACCAGTTGTAAGTAGTTTCGCAGGCAATAGTAAGGTCATCCCAATAAGGAGAGAGGATTTTCTTCATGTACTGAAAGTCATTATTTTTGATCTCTGTGTGCACGTATATTTTTCCTTCTTTGTCCATCACGCAGATATAAGACATCGATTTGTGAAGATCAATTCCGCAGTGAAATTTTGTTTTTGTAGTATACATTTTCATGGCAATATCCTTTTTTGTTTTGTGGAATTACAATTTAGGTTATTGCCATTTCTTTGCCAAATTTTGTAGATCACGTTTGACCGTGAGTACTATTGGCTAAGCGTACTATCAGTTAACGATGAGAACTTACATCGCAGAGCGATGTCACTTTAAATAGCCCCACATGTAATGTGGGGTTTAGTACAAGGGCAAAAAATTGTGTGCCTTTAGGTACACGACATAAATAGGCTTCTCAGTTCCATACCTAAAGGCATGGTGTATGTTTCTCCCTTCATTTGTCTTAGGGCTTTGCCCTAAGCTAATTAAAGTTTAATGGTTGGTTCTTTCTCACTTTGAGGGGATGAGGTTTGGTATCCCAGTTAAATTTCCTTTAGTGAAATAGAGCATCATTTTTAGATATTCTTTAGATCTAAACCCTCTGGCCCGTCTTTTAACTGCTGAGAAAACGGAATTAATTCCTTCCAATACAGCATTACTTGTTCCGTGCCTCCATCGAGCAATAATTCCATCAAAATGTTTTGTAAGAGATTCGGCAAATTTCTTTAGAGGGTTTAAAAAGTATTTCCACATTTCTTTTTCAGCTTCATTATGAACCCAAGATATCCATGCTTTTAACCCTAACAAAGCTTTGATTTCGGACTTCGTTTTAAAAATATCTTGGAGACTTAAGCGCATTTGGTATGCCATGGCTGTTGCAGTGTTCAGCTCTTTTAATTTTTCTATAGTTTGCTGATCTTTTTCCTTGAGTTTGTCTCTGTTCTTTTGAAATAAACGAGGCTTTTTTAGGAGGTTTCGAATATCACCTTTTGTACGGCGCTCTCTGGAACAAACTTTGCCAATTGCTTTGTTTAAGTTTTGTGCAATATGGAAGTAGTCAAATACTTTACGAGCATTGCGCATATTTGAATCAACGCCACTTTTATAAGAGGGACTCATATCCATGCTAACTTCAGTAATTGCATGAGGGTGACCGTCTTTCAGGTAAAGTTCCTCGGTGAATTGTTCAAAAACTTGTGCATCTTTGCCGTCTGCAGCGAATAGAACACTATGGTTTTCCATATCCACAAAAACACTTACATAACGATGACCTTTTGCGATACTCAACTCATCTACTCCAATTCTCGTGAGTTCACTCCAGTCAAGTTTGGCCCGTTCTTTATCAATATATACTCTTAGAATCCTCCATAATTTTTGATCATCAACTTTCATTAATTTACCTACTTTTGACACGGGCATATGACGCATGAGGGTCAAGGCTAATGCCTCAAAGTCTTTACTGGAATGTTTATTGACACCTTCCCAAGGAGCTCGAATTGTCCACGTTTTTTTACAGGATTTACAAAGGGCACGAGGCAATCGGCATTTTAATACAGTTTTATAAGTCCACATTTGTAGATGATCCCATAGCCTTTCATTTGCATGATCTTTTATAATTAAATCGGTTCTCTTACAACAAGGGCATTCCATACCTTCTAAAAGTTTAGCTGTATCTTTAATTGTCACTTCAATACATGATTGCTCTGCCAAAACTTCTAGTTTACTAACTTCCCATTTATCCCCGAGATTTAACATTTCTGCAAAAAGTTGTTCGGTCATCATTAGCTCCTATTTTGATAAGCTTAACAATACTCCTTGGAGCATCTATCCACAAAAAATGAGAAAGAACCTAATGGTTTCACCATAATTTACCTATGCTGTAGATGTATATACATTGTTAACTGGGTAATCATGATTTATTTTTTGAAGCTTAATTCGCTGAGTTTGATTGCATGGGTGACGGCTTTCTTGCCATCTAAGTCGATGATAGAAAACTCAATTGCGGGGTCTTGCTGTTTCCAGTCAATATCGATCATCGCAACATGGTTTTCTCTGTAAACTTCGCCAATGCGTGCTGAATTCGGTTCGAAACTTTTCCAGGACTTATTGATTCCACTGGAGGTGATATCGTAGATGGGGTAAAGGTTTGGTTCATTTAATTTTGAGATTTCGCCCCAGTGAACATCGCCAGAGATAAAAACGACGCCTTCGGCTTTTGTTGACTTGATTAAATCGAGCATTTTTTGACGTTCAAAAGGAAATAAAGTCCAGGATTCATAACCATTATAATCATGTCCAAACTGCGTACTAGAGGCCATAATGCGTAGATCAGCTGGTTTTTTAAGTTCTTGTTCAAGCCACTGCCATTGAGTCTCGCCTAAAAATGTCTGGCCTGCTTTTTCATGGGGACGATAATCGTGTTTCCAGACAGGGTGTTTTTCTTTTTTATTGCGACGAATATGTTTATCGCGGAAAGACCTTGTATCTAAGACAATAACTTGCAGTATTTTGCCTTCGGCTTTGTGATAATAAGAAGTGTATATACCTGGGCTTTTGCGACGTTCGCTATTTTGAGGTCCATCCCAAAAGTCGAGAAAGACTTCTTTCGATTCAGCCTTTTTCTTGTACTCTTTACCTGCATCGTTTTTGCCATAATCATGATCATCCCAGGTCGCATAGATGAGTGGAACTTTTGATTTTAAGTGTTGAAATTCTTCGCGAGCCCCTAATTTTTTATATTTATTCGCTAGGACTTTCATATCATTTGTGTCGCCGTAGATATTATCACCTAAATAAATAAACATATCAGCTTCATGCTCAGTCACTTTATAGAGAATGGGCATGGGCTTTTCCTGACTGCCACAGGAACCGAAGGCAATTTTATTGGGGAGATCTTGGGCAAAAATTGAAGAAAAGCTTAAGCTTAGCAAGAGTAGAATAGGTTTCATTAGAGCCTCATATTTATTTTGATCATTATAGATAACACAAAATAAACTTTTCTCACACTTTATCTTTAATAAATTGTATATTTTAGTCCTGGCAGTCCCACATGGTGCCCTTTTGGTTCCCATTGGCACTCGCATCTCTAAGACCCAAATAAGTATGTTGCAAGGACATGAAATTACTTGAACCACTGATTGTACCAAAATTGAGTTTAGCGTAGTCGTGGCCCCAAAAAGTCATATTAGAATATTGGTCTTTGATAAAATTATTATTAGTATGCCCATTATTTCCCACACTAACATAATTGCCCTGTCTATGGTTCTCTGTAATCATGATAGTACTTCCAGTATTATTTATATTGGTTATTTTCATTGACCATGAATTACTATTCATAAATCCCCGAAACTTACCGTTACTATTACCTTCTTTACCATAGTTTAGTGAGTAAGAACGTAGTGAACGACTTTGGTTTTGAAGTTCAACTTCCGTGGCAGGACAGCCGTAGATACTAGATCCATTCGATGACTCTTTTTGAAAGGCTGATTCATCGAGGCCACGCCCATCATAGTCATAGACACCTAGTTTATCATCCCAAGAGGAGTTGCCATTATTTAAGTTATGTGAATAGGGTAAGTATTGATCTTGGTCTGAAGTGTACATAAATAAAGCTGTACTAATTTGCCTAATATTAGATGTACAGAGTGCCAACTTAGACTTTTTTCTTGCCTGTCCTAAAGCGGGTAAAAGTAGTGAACTCAAGATCCCAATTATGGCAACGACCACAAGGATTTCTACGAGTGAAAATTTGCTGTTTTGTTTTTTCATCTTGTCCTCAATTTAGTATTTTTTTATTGAGAACAAGGAGTGTAGATGAATCTTTGTAGGACTTATTATTTAAAATAAAAAATTTATATTTTTCGATGATTGTTTAAATAAAGTCTTTGTGCATATTTCTGTTTCATTAGGCGCAAAAATTAAGAGTTTTGATTAATTTAAATCTAGATAATTTGATGTTTTTTTTTATTTTTTTTTGTGAATGCTGAGAAATGGCCATGTTTGGATTGATATAGTTTAGAAAACTTTTGTTGAAATTATAATCATAGGGATTGATCATGCTTCAAACGAAAAAACACTTTACTCTTATCGAGCTTCTCGTGGTTGTTGCCATTATAGGCATACTGGCAAGTTTACTGCTCCCCGTTTTGGGGGAGGCCAGAAAGAAGTCCAAACTTGCACTATGCACTTCAAATCTTAAACAAATGGGCATGGCGATTCACATGTACACAAGTGATAATGATGGATACTTCCCTTACAGCGGTGGAAACCTTGGCGGGACATCGAATGATACTTCCTGGGACGATCGTCTAGGGTATTTACAGTACGATGGTCGATCGATTACGGCAGCAGAAGTGGGAAACAGGAACCTACTGACAGATTCATTTATTTATGAATGCCCTGCAAATGAAGTTGACCCTATAGTGGCTAATCGGCATATACGCAGTTATGCCCTCAATTATGGAAAATCTCATAGTCCTAGCGTTTTTAGAGGACTAAGCTCTTATGATTTATGGTCAATGAAAGATACGGAAGTTAGGGACTCCTCGCAAAGCATTATGATTACCGAACATAACAAGGTGACTAATTATGTAGGTATGTATAATAATAGCCTTAATAATAACAACTTCATCAAGTCTTATTATGGGACTCCATCTTATTGGTCCCATACTTACGCCAAACTCAATTTCGGCATGATCGATGGTTCCGTAAAGTTCCTTTCCTTACAGCACACTTATCTAGGCTTACGCGATGCCACGGCGTCTGGCAATCAAATTGGTACCATGTGGGACTGCCAGGATTAATGAATAAGAGCTTACTTAAGCGAAAATTCTCAATATTCATTTCATTAAAATAGCTAGTGATCACAATTAACAAATGGAAACATAAATGAAATATAAGTCACTTTTTCAAATATTTATTAGCATCGCGCTATTACTGCCATTATCAATATTCGCCGATGTTCAAGCTGCATCACTATTTACCGATAACATGGTAATTCAGCGCGATGTACAGGCTAATATTTGGGGGCTTGCCGACCCGGGGGAAGAAGTCAATGTAAAAGCAAGTTGGGGAGAAAGTAGCAAGACTAAAGCTGGAGCTAATGGGAAGTGGTTTTTGAAACTACAAACTCCTGGGGCAGGAGGGCCGCACAGCATAGAATTTAAAGCTAAGAATACTATTTCACTCAATAATGTGATGTCAGGTGATGTATGGCTATGCTCAGGTCAATCTAACATGGAGTGGGCTTTACGGGGTACAAATGGAAGTAGTGAAAAAGCTAACTATCCACAAATACGGCTCTTTCGCGTAAAGACGAATCCCTCGCCTGAAGTGCAGACAGAGACCGACGCATCATGGACCGCTTGCACACAGAAATCAGCCAGGGACTTTTCGGGTACAGCTTATTTTTTTGGTAAAACTTTACATGAAGAATTAAATGTGCCTATTGGGCTGATACAGAGTGCAGTAGGGGGGACATGTATTGAAGCTTGGACGGAGAAAGAGCAGCAATTGAGTGATCCTATGAGTGTGCACAGAATTAAGCTTGGTGATAAGGCTATTGAAGGCTTTGATTCCGCGGTAGCCAAAAAAGAAAATCAAAAGCTTCAGAGTGATTATCAAGAAAAATTAGCGAGTTGGGAAAAAGGTGGCAAAAACGGGAAGAGACCTCGTCCTCCAAGACTTAAAACCAACCCTTTATACAGTACAAATTACCCGGGAAATCTTTATAATGGCATGATTAAGCCATTGCTTCCCTTTTCTATCAAGGGAGCTATATGGTATCAGGGAGAAGCCAATTCTCGACCTGGCCAGGCATCGGATTACCACAATGATTTAAAACGTTTAATCAGCACTTGGAGAAAAGACTGGGGCCAAGGCGATTTCCCCTTTTATTTTGTTCAACTACCAAATTTTGGTGAAAGGACAACAGAGCCAATTCAGGAGCACCCGTGGGTCACTATTCGTGAACAATTCCTAAAAACTGCTCAAAGCCTTGAGAATACGGGGATGGCAATCACGATAGATATAGGTGAGGCAAAGAATTTACATCCGAGAAATAAGCGTGATGTGGGCAAGCGTTTGGCAATGGTCGCACTAGGCAAGAGCTATAATAAAAAGGATCAAGTTTGGACGGGACCACTCATCAAAACTTGTCGCTTTGAAGGTGAAAAAGCCATCATTATATTTGATACGGGGAATTCTCCACTCGCCATTCGTGGAGAAGGCAAGCTCCAGGGCTTTGCGGTGCAATTAAAAGGTGGTGAAGTTCTTCATGCAAATGCAGAAATCAAAGGACATGACACGCTTGTTGTTTCTGTGCCTAGAGCAAGAAAAATAGAGAAAGTCTATTACGCATGGAAAGCTAACCCGGAAGGAGCCAACTTGATTAATGAAGCGGGGCTCCCAGCCTCACCCTTTCGTTATAGCAAGAAATGATTCTTGGTGCGATGTGTTCATAGTACGGGGTGGGTTCAAATTCATAGAGTTTATATGATAAAAGGATCTTGTAAGCTTACTTATAGAAGTTTTGACTCACTTGTAATGAAGTGATTTATCAAAAACTTATTAGATCTAGGGATGTGCAAGAGTTAATTTGCGGTATACTAAATACTTAGTAAATTTACTCATATCACAATAAGTCCAAGAACTATGAACGATATTTATAAAACACGAAAAACATTATTATTACGTATTAAAGATCAGCATAATGATGATGCCTGGTCTGAGTTTTCACAGGTTTATAATCGTTACCTCTATGCAATCATTCGGCGCATGAATATTAATGCAGATGATGCAGATGATATAGTGCAGAGAATTATGCTTAAGTTATGGAAGAAACTTCCCGAAATGACTTATGATGAACAGAAAAGTTTCCGCACTTACCTCAGGGTTGTCACCAAGAATGAGGTACTGCAATTTATCGATCAGCGTAAACGTCAGATGAACCGCGATCAACAGACTTATGATGATGGGAATGATTACCTAAGTGCTATACGTCTCCCTGAAATTGAGCAGATCGCAAAAAATGAATGGGAGATTTACCTCACAAATAGAGCCTTTGACAATTTGACTGAGGACTATAGCGAAGAGGCCATTGAAGCATTTAAAATGTGCCTAGAAGGAAAAGAAGTCAGTGAAGTTGCTAAGGCCTTTAACTTGACTGAAAAGGCGGTCTATAATTTACGCTTTCGCATGAAGGAGCGCTTTGGAAAAGAGATTGCAGTCTTGCGCAGAGATTTAGAGTAGTAGCTAGCACCATGCTCAACTAAGCAGAACTCGATTTGATTATTGATCTACTGTGTTTTTTACACGAATGAAAGTTACCTTTGGATGATCTTTTTTTAATTTTTCATCGCTTAGATCCAAAGTGTGGTAAACTTTTTTTATTTTTCCAGTGTTAAATAGATGCATGTTATGCAGTTTGGGGATGCCAGCTATATGGAGTTCATGCATAGAGTAAGTGTTTAATTCAACCATATTATTAAATTTAGTGTAGCTAAGATCAAGTTTTCCGAGAGGTATTATCAATAGTAGATTACGGCCCCGGTTATAAACAGCAATCGGCATGTTAAGTCTAATATAATCGTGGTGACTTAGGTCCAGGGAAAATGTTTTATCGGTGTATTGACTCAGTTTTATTTCCTTATCCGTAATCGGCGGGAGAAGGTTAATTCGATTGAGTAAGATTTTGATGAGGTTAATATTTTTTTCACTTTCCCGCGGCCAGGATTTTGAGTGATAAAAATAGCTGTAATAGACCATGTGAATAATGTGATTGGGGCATTGGATAGTTAGATTTTCAAGATCTGGGATTTCTAAGCTACCTTGTTGGTTCAGTTTGATTTTGTAGCGTGAAGATAAGTTATGAAGTGCCAGGAGTTTACCCGACTTGGCGTAGTCTAATTTTTCAAGATCTTGGATACATGTATCATATTGCTGAAGAACAAAATGTAGACCTGCCTTATAGGAAAGTAAAAGCTTTCGGTCCTTAGGACTTAGGTCTCGCTCTAGATATTTTTTAATGATTTTAATACGCTTAGGTGCCTCATCGTAATTATTGAGGATGTATAAGTTGTTAATGGTCTCGATGAAATTTTCTGCTTGAATAGTGCTATACTCATTTTCTTTTTCATAGAGCCTAAGGTTTTCTTCCGCTCGTTTCTTTTCTGTGAGGGCTTGGATGCGCTCAGAGTTGATTTGCTCAAAAGAGATATAGAGAAGCATAAAAATAAGCGCTGTAAAAAAAGAACTTAAAAGCAAAGATTTACGGTGGCGTTTACTCCATGACTTAAGGTAAATAATGACATTTGGGTTTTGCGCTTTAGTGGGAAAGCCAGATGAATAGAGCTTGAGGTCATCTTCAAGTTCAGCTATCTTTTGATAACGATCACATGGGGCGAGATTCATGGCTTTAAGACAAATAGCTTCCAGACCACGGGGGATGCGATGATCGCAAATTAGGCTAGGGGGTGAGACGTGAGCAGCTAAAGTTTTCTCGCTTATCTCTTTAATCGAACCTTGGAAAGCTTCTTGATAACTTAAAAGAGTGTAAAGCAGGGAACCTAACGAATAGATATCACTTGCTGGACTAAGTTCATCATTACGAAGCTTTTCTGGGCTCATGTAGCCTGGGGTTCCAGAGCTTTCTCCAATGAGAGTCAGGTCGTTGAGGATATTGGGATCGGGTGTGCTTGAACTCGCATGATAATCACTTGAAGCTTGCTTTTTATCTTCATTCATGACTTGGGCTAAACCCCAGTCACAAAGTAGTACTTCACCATGTTCACCGACTTGTATGTTGGCAGGTTTAATATCCAGGTGCAAAATAGCTTTTGAGTGGGCATAGGATAGAGCACTACAGATTTTTTGAAAAATGTCTATGAGTCGACTTAAGGGGAAATTATTTAAAGTTTGAGCATCCTTGTTTTTAAGCTTTTTCAAAATACTTGCAAGGGTTTGACCGCTCATGAAATCCATAGTGAAAAAGGGGAGGCCATCTTTATCAAGGCCCGTTTCGTGTACACTTAAAATATTGGGGTGCTGAAGTAGGGAACTAATACGAGCTTCTCTCAGAAAAGATTCTAAGTCCTGCTCTGATTCGGTATTAACGGGACGTGCCAAAGCTAGGTAGCGATCACCCTGAAGGTCGCGAACGCGATAGATTTTCTTTTCTCCGCCCGCAGTGATGAATTCTTCGTCAGTGTAATGCTCCTGCGAGCTTCTGAGTGTATCTAGAATAGGGCAGTCAGGATGAGCAATTTCTTCAAGTTTATCAACTTGATAAAACTGCTGGAAGTTACTGTTCAAATGTTGGAAAGATTTTTCTAAATCTGACATGAGCCCTCGGTTACTTGTATAAATTATACAATCCCATTGGATCTTTCCTAACAAAAATATAAGAAGTTCTGCTTTTTTTATAAAAACTTTATAAGTGGTGAGAAAAGCCCATGCTCCAAGTGATATTTCTTATATAAACACAATGAAATTTCGGAAAATACATAACAGCCTTGACGAGGCGGCGGAGTTTTACTTAATAAACCATCGTGTAAAGCATGAGTAATCAAAGATAAGAAGAGTTCAGTTGTTTACTGAACTCAGAATCAATTAACAAGGGATAATCCTAATGAAGACTTTTTATAATTTACTTATTTTTATTTTCAGCATGGGCGCCTTGGCTCAAGGAAGCTTAATAAAACAAGATGATAAAGCTCTTCCACATTCGCCTTTCGATCAAAAGCGCGTCATGTTTTTGGGGGATAGTATCACTCGTGCGGGGATTTATTTCCGTTACATCGATTACTACCTACAAAAATCATTTCCAGACGACAAGATTGATATCATAGGACTTGGGCTGGGGAGTGAGACGACGACTGGGAAATCAGAGGCTCAACACCCTTGGCCTCGCCCCAATGTTCATGAACGTTTGGATCGTGCACTCGAACTCGTAAAACCGGACATAGTCTCGATATGTTATGGCATGAATGATGGACTTTATCACCCCCTTTCTCAAGAGCGTTTTACGGATTATCAAAAGGGGGTATTAAGTCTGATAGAAAAAATAAAAGCCAGTGGAGCAGAAGTCATAATCATGACACCTCCTCCTTTTGATCCTCAGTCCCTCAGTTCGAGAAAAACTTTGAAACCAGGTGGTGCGGATGATTATAGTTTTAAGACGCCTTATGAAAATTATAATGATGTTTTAGCCAAATATGGTCAGTGGATCATGACTCTAAAAATTCCAGGAGTGACCACAATCGATATTCACACCCCGATTCAAAAGCATGTGGATGAGATGAGAACAAAGGACTCCAAATACACGATAAGTGGTGATGGAATTCATCCCAATGCTTTGGGACATCAATTGATGGCGAGAAGTTTTCTTAAGAGTTTAAATTTACTTAATGAAAGCAAGAGCCTTGCTGAGGCCGAAGAAGCTAGGAGAACGGACCGCCTCTGTGCTTTGATAAATAAACGTACGGGCCAACGTTCAACAGCTTGGCTCCAATATGTGGGTTACACTCGTGGCACGGAAACGGTAAAGACTGATTCGATAAGTGAGGCTGAACGAGAAGCTAAAGCTCTGCAATTAGAAATAGATAAACTCAAAAAGGAAACATTAAGCCATAAATGAGTATGAGAGTCAACTCGATTATGCCTTGACTTCAATTAATTGTGACTAAGCCAAGGCTGCTCAATTGGCATGAAGGGGACGCCTTCCATAGAATGGCATGTCATACACTTATTGGTGAAATTTTTGAACTCAGTCATTGTGTCGCCTTTTTCATTTATTGCTTTTTCCATGGGAGGAATCGCATTGGTAAAAAACCATTCATAAGACTTCTTTCGCTTCGGTCTTCTTTCAGAGCCATTGCTCATGGCTAACTTAATCTTCTTTAATTGATATAAGGCATAGGCATCATTCTTTGCTTCTAATGCTTCATAAAGTTTTTTGTAGCGAAAATCAACTTCCCACATGACGACATCGTTGCCACGTAGGTGACGAGCAACTGTATCAATACGGTGATGTTCATTGCCTGACAGCCATTGATGTTCAGAATCAGTTTGGATGCACGAGCTAAAACAGAGTACGAGTAGGAATAGAGTTAGTTGTTTCATATAAGGAACAGAGCTTTTTAAGCCCAAGCTAAAATTTACAATCTCTACATATTAGCTTTAAAGCTTAAACATAACTAAGTGAAATTATATAGAAGATAGATTATTTAGGGCTTTTTTATTAGAAGATGTTTAACTCTAATCCTGACAGTCCCACATTGTGTTGATTTGGTTGCCTGAAGCAGTTGCATCGCGCAGGCCGAGGTAGGTGTGTTGCATGCTGAGGATGCGTACAGAGCCATCGACCATGGCGAGGTTGAGTCGACCATAATCATGAGTCCAGTACTTTGGAGTATCGTAAAACGCTTTAATAAAATTGTTATTGGTAAAGTCGTTGTTGTTATTGCCTAGGTAGTTGCCGGGCTTATTATTTTCGGTAATCATAATGCTTTGCGAAGCTTCGTTGACTTCATTAGATTTCATCGACCAACTTCCAGTGCCAATGCCTCTGAATTGACTCGGTTTATGAGCTTTACCATAGTTCAATGAATAACTGCGCTTTTGATTATTTTGATTTGTGAGTTCAACTTCGCTTGCAGGGCATTCATAGATCGAGGCGTCAGTGAGCTTAGATTTATTATCCACTTGTTCTGCAGTGATGCTGCGACCATCGTATTCCATGCTGCCTAAACGGTCATCCCAGGAAGTGTTGTTGTGTTCTGAACTGAAAGGAAAATAATCGTCCTGATCCTCAATATACATATAAATCGCCATGCTGATTTGTTTACTATTTGAAGTGCAGATTGCCAATCTTGATTTTTTTCGAGCTTTTCCAAGTACCGGGAGCAGTATACTTGCAAGGATCCCGATGATGGCCACAATGACGAGTAGTTCAATTAAAGAGAATCTTTTATGTTTAATGGCTCTGCAGTTCGTGGAATTCATTTTCAACTATCCTCATTAATGTAAGTATATAACTGAAAACAAGTCATATAAACTTATCTTTGAGTAGTTTGCATAAAATTTAGTTTTTTATTTAAGAATTAGCCCTTAGCGGTGCAATAATCGAGCGCACTATCGCAAAGCGATATAACTTTAATTAGCCCCATATGTAAATGTTGCGCCTTCAGCTTGGGTTTCGCCTTCGGCTTGGGTGGCGCGCTAAAGCGCTTAGGTTTCAGGAATCAGGTTTCAGGTGCCGCTCGTTACGAGCTTAGATAACGAAGCGGAGCTTCTGAGTTGACGCGCTAAAGCGCTGAGTTCACGGACTGAGTCCTGAGATTACGGAACGAAGTTCCTGAGTGACGGTTCCACAGTTAGACAAATCCACGATTGGACAATTTAAAACTGATAACTGCAGGCTCTTCGAGCCGATCTGCAGCGAATGGAATGAGCGATCTGCAGTGAGCAACGCGAACGATCTTGCAGTGAGCAACGCGAACGATCTTGCAGTGAGCAACGCGAACGATCTGCAGGGCGAAGCCCGATCTTTCAGCGCAGCGGTCTTTCAGTGAGCCTGCGAACGATCTTGCAACGCAGCGGTCTTTCAGTGAGCCTGCGAACGATCTTGCAGTGGAACGGTCTTTCAGCGCACCGGTCTTTCAGCGCAGCGGTCTTTCAGTGAGCCTGCTAACGATCTTGCAGTGGAACGGTCTTGCAGCGCAGCGGTCTTTTTATCCGCAATTGCCAAGCAGGAGCTTGGCGGCCCCAGGAAAAGCTAATTTTCAAAATAATATTATTGAGCCCAAAGAAAGCTGATTCAGCTTTGTTCTAGTTTTGATTAGAGAAGATAAAAAGAGGCTTAAATGAGTTTTGATCGACGAAGTTTTTTAAAAGCAGCAGGGGTGAGTCTTTTGCTACCTCCGCTCGAGAGTGAAGCCGCGCAAAGCAGTAATGGAAGCAAGAAGCTCCTATGCGTTGCATTGAACTTTGGTGTTCATCCAGGATATTTTTTCCCGAAGGATGATAATCCTTGCTCGAGTAGAGTTTTGAGTGCGATGGAAGCACATAAAAAGGACATGACCGTTTTACTAAATACTCAGCACCCCCACAAGGGAGGTCATGGCGCTGTCCATAGTTTCTTAAGCGGTTACCTAGTGAAAAATGCTCAGCAACTTCGCGAAAAAAATATTTCTATCGACCAAAAATTCGTTAAAGAAACAAATCCTAATACGCGCTATAAGTCACTACAACTTGCCATGGGCGGTGCGGGTACAATGCACCAATCCTGGAATGACAAGGGGGAGCCCATGCGCAATATTTATTCTCTCGAAGAGATCTATGGAAAACTCTTTGTGGAGCCAAGTAAAAAAGGGCGTGAATTGAGAAGAAAAATTCTCACCAATAAAACTTCTGTGATGGACTTTGTTCATAGCCAAGCAAAACGCATGAAACGCTTTGGAACGAAGCGTGATGGCGAAATAATCGATTCTTATATGGATGGGGTGCGTGGTGTCGAAAAAAGAATTACTGAATCAACAAATTGGTTAGATGTTAAGAAGCCTCAAGTCACATACAAGTTGCCATCAAACTTGATGAGTAATGCTAGCTATTTAAAAGAGTATTATGAACTGATTCACTTGGCCTTTATGACTGATCAAAGCCGCGCTATTACCCTGGGGATTCCCGCCAATCCTTCGGCAGTTCCGATTGATGGTGTGAGTACGGGTTACCATAGTTTGACTCATCACGGCAATCAGCCCGATCGACTTAAGCAACTCTACCTCATTGATAGTCATAATGTGAAATGTTTTAATGACTTTGTGAGTCAGATGAAAGCGACTGAAACCGCGACAGGCAAAAGTCTGTATGATCAAAGTGCGATGATCTATGGTAGTGGAATGGGAGATGCTAATAATCATAGTAACAAGCGCTTACCTGCCATTTTGATTGGAGGTTTACTTAAACCCCAAGGGGTGCTTGATATGAAGGGGAAAAACCTTTCGGATGCCTATGTGACGATTTTGAATAAACTTGGCGTTTATCTAGATAAATTTGGCAATAATCGAGGGGACTTAAATGGTCAAATTTAGCTTATTCATCACTTTGTTATTTTTTGCGATACCCGCATTCGCTATGGATAAACGCCTTCATAGTCTATTAGAGCAGCGCTGTATCGAGTGTCATGACGAGATTACAACAAAGGGTGATATGCGTCTCGATAACTTGCAATGGCCAGCGAAATCGGAAGAACAAGCCGAACAATGGTACAAAATTCTCGATAGCCTGCAATTAGATGAAATGCCCCCTGAAGAAGAGACTCAATTAAAGGCTGATGACAAAGCTTACTTGCTGAATACAATTGAACAGAATTTGGCAAAGTTAAAATTTAAGATACTTAAACCTCAACCACGCCTGATGACAGGTGAAGAGTTTAAACTCACCGTGAGCGATTTATTGGATATAAATAATAAGTTTTTAGATCCAGGACGCTACATCCCCAAACTTGCCGTAGCGACTAAATATGATACGCATTCACAAGACCAAATATTTTCCGAGGAAGCCATAAATGAATTTATCGATGGGGCATTAGGAGCCGTTTATTATAAAATTCGTCCGGGAATCAAACCAGAAGTCAAAAAGCATAATTTCTTAATGAAAGATATGAAGATGGGCGGGCACCAAGGCATTCATAAGGATAAATGGATGGAATTACGTTTTACTTGGCATACTTCCAAGGCGCATCTAAAATGGATCGTGGACGCGGATGGTTATTATGAATTTGAAGTCGATGCAGAGGCTAAGGGAATTCAGCCATCTGGTATGAAGTTCTTGGATCAATTAACTGAGCGCTTTAGAAAAAATAATTTTCATGAATTACATTTAACGGGACATAGAAGCGAAATCTTGCCAGGGCTCAATCCTTCCTACTTTTTCATAGATAAAATCAATTTAAAATCCCCAAGAAAAGTTTATCGCAAAAGAGTCTACTTAGAGAAAGGGCATAAAATTCACCTGGAGTTCGGTTCGGGTCCTAGTTATGGAGGCATTAAAAAAGCTTTTAAGCAAAAACTTGTCAAAAATGATTTGTCGTATCCCGGGCCAGGAATTCGAATTCATGGAATAAAAGTGAAAGGCCCCCAATTGGATGAATGGCCAAGCCCCAGCATTAATCATTACTTTGCAGGTGACTACTCCTTGGCAGATGATGCGAAAAGTAAGGAAGTTATCAAACGCTTTATGATAAGGGCCTACAGAGGTCGTGCGAGTAAAGAGCAATACCAACAAGTCTGTGATTATTATGATCAAATGATTCAGCAGGGAAATGATCGATTAGAAGCCCTACGAATGACGATGGTCACTACTTTAGTTTCACCTAGATTCTTATTTATCAATCAACCTCCAGCCGATGGCGGTCGCAATCCGCAACTCGCCGAACGTTTAGCTTATTTTATGTGGAGTTCTAATCCCACCTCAAAAATGATTAAGCTCTCGAGTACCCTCGAGCAAAAGCCGACAACTTTGGCGAAGGGGATTTATTGGATGATGCAACAGCCTCAGTTTGAACGATTCGTTCGTCGTTTTACAATTCAGTGGATGAACTTGGATAATATGGATGAAATGGCACCAGATCCGACGCGTTATAAGAAGTATTATAGTTTAAATATGCGAGAACTTTATCGTCAACAAACCTTTCATTTTATTTCCTATCTCTTAAAGGAAAATCGTCCCATCTCTGATTTAGTGGATACAAATTATACTTTTTTAAATCAAGCTTTGGCGGAGCTTTATTCACTCCCGACTGATGACTTAGGAAATGAGTTCAAAAAAGTCAGTTTGCCAAGCGATTCTCAACGTGGCGGCTTATTAGGTCAGGGGAGTTTATTGACCACCACCTCAAATGGAGTCGAGAGTTCCCCCATCATGCGAGGGATTTGGCTTTTAGATAAATTCTTAGGTGATCCACCGCCACCAGCCCCTGATGATGTCATGGCTTTGGATAATGATACCCGAGGAGCGAGCTCCGTAAAAGATATACTCAACAAACATAGTCAAAACCCTGATTGTCATTCCTGTCATCGCAAAATTGACCCCTTGGGTTTAAGCCTCGAACATTACGATCCCATCGGTTTATACAGAAAAGATTATGGATCTGGTCTTCATCGTAAAGTCAGAAATCAGCTCAAAGGAAATTTAAAGATAGAAACTCAATCAAAAACTCATGATGGTTTTGAAATCGCCGGCATGGCAGGTCTGAAGGCTTATATGCTGAGTAAAGAAGAAGAGCTCGCCCACAGCTTTTGTAGTGAGCTCATGTCCTTTGCTCTCGGTCGTCCATTAAGCCGCAGTGATCACAATGCCGTAGATGCGATTATCGCAAAAACTAAGGATCGTGGTTGGTTGATGCGCGACATCCTCATTGAGTTATTGCGCTCAAAGTCCTTTGCACTAAAATAAAATTACTTTTTCTGAATGAGGCCAAATTTCACGTTTTTGATTTCGGGCGGATTTTGAGCTTCTTCTAAGGAGAGGTCTTTAAATTGAATGTCTCCTGTGTAGGCCCCCATCATTAAGCACAGGCAATCAATGTATCCACTCGTGGGGTTTTCTTGAGCTTGGAAATAGCATTCGTAAGTCTGCCAAGTATTATCTGGGGAAAAGGTTTGTTTAAGTCCCATTATGGCTAGCTTACGTCCCTTCTTTCCGGGCTTTTTATTAAATACATCATTGATGTTCCTGTAGCAAACGCTTAGATCACCTTCGCCTTTTGCTTTAATAGAAAAGGTGAAACGGTAGTATTTTCCGACACTTAGTTTTGTTTGACTTAATAAAAAATAATAGGGCGCTTCGGAACTGTGTTTTGTTTCGGTACTAAAAATGCCTTTTTTAAAGGACTCCTTCACCTGTTTGTATTCATTAGTCTTTTTCATAAACCAGTATTTATCCGCCTTTTTGAAACTGGCGTCTTTTAAGAGCTCTTGGCCTTGAAGGGTGATGAGGCTAATGAAAATGAGAGTTAGAAAATATTTGATCATGCTTATCCTTTGCTTGTTTAAAGGATTAAGACTCGAGTGAAGTATACAATTTCTCAATAAATAAAACATTCTTTTAAGTATTTTGTTGAATGAGCTAAAACGATTATGTATTAGTTATCATAGGTAAACTTGGTGATAACGTGAATAAAAAATCGAAGAGAAATAACTTTGAAGACGATTTTCAAAAGAGAAATAAATCTTTTGGAGAATTTTATGCTGAAGAAAGAGGAGTTGAGAAGGTTTATCCGATCTACGAAAGTTTACTCGTAAAAAAGCAGCGTTATACAGAGCAAGTCTTTATTGATTCGGGTGGAGAGAAAAAAATCTTTGCTGTAAAGGATGTTTGCGGAGATCGCAAAGTCGCCTTGGCCAAGAGCTTAGAAATCCAAAACGAAGCGGATAAAGAATCGTTTTTGCGAGAAGCACGTATAACTTCCCAATTGCAGCACCCCAATATTATGACCGTGTATGACGTCGATTTAGATGAATGTGGTCAACCCTATTTTACGATGGAATACGCTGAAGGAGATAGTTTAGAAGATATAATTTGCGGACTGCGCAATAATGAGTTGAAATACAAAGAACTTTACCCACTCAATCATTTGTTACAGATCTTTATCAAGGTTTGTGATGCTCTTGCTTATGCTCATTCGCGTTCTGTACTTCACTTGGATGTAAAACCAGCCAATATTAAAGTAGGGGATTATGGTCAGGTTTTACTCTGTGATTGGGGCTTAGCTCAAGTGATGAGCACTAATCAGCCAGAAGAAGAACTTGGTTTTGAAGTCAAGATGGATTCTGAACTGCTCAATGATATAACGCAAAAAGCTCAAATAAAAGGGACACCAGCTTATATGGCGCCCGAGCAAATCAAGGGCGAACGAACGCAGGTGACGGCAGATATATACTCATTAGGTGCCTTGCTTTATTCAATGTTGACTTACCAGAGAACAGTTGAAGTGAGTGATATTAATGAACTTCGCGAAAAAGTTTGTGAAGAACCAATTCAAGCCGCCAGCTTGCGAGCCCCGCAAGTGCAGATTCCATTGAGTCTAGAAGCCGTTTGTCACAAAGCACTCGACTTGGATGTTGAAAAACGCTATCAATCAGTTTTAAATTTACGTGATGAAGTGAGCCGTTATCTATCAGGCTTTACTACTAAAGCTGAAAATGCGGGTTTTATAAAAGAGTTAACGCTCCTCGTTAAGAGAAATACGAGAGTTGTAACAAGTATTAGTTTGGTCAGTGTATTTTCAGCGGCTTTGTTGTTCTCGGCATTTCGTGAAAAAGAACGGCAAAAGAGCTTGGCGGACGAGTCTAGATTAGAGGCTGTTGAGGCAAGAAATAAAGCGTTGGAAGCTGAGGAGCAAGCTCAAGTCGCGAGGAAAAATGCTGAGCAGAATTTAGCACTTTATAAACACGAAATGCGCGAACGCGAAATGCTCTCGATTAATTTGCAAGAACAAGTTTTAACGTGGAATAAAAATAGAAACTATTTGGATGCGACGGAAAGAATTGAGCGCATCGAAAAAGAGTTACAGGGAGAAATATCACTTGAATTAAGACGTGAGTTTTTAGAATACAAGGGCTTACTGCACTTTGTTCTTCTCAACTTTTATGAAGCCGAGCAATGTTTTTCTCAAATAGAAGTTACTCAGCCTTATTTGAAAGCGGAAGCAATTAATCGTAATTGGTTAAAGATAAAGAAGGGCAATAAAGTTAAATTAACTGCAGAGCAATTTACTAAGTTTTTGAGTCAAATCCCAGGTCATGAAAGAGTCTTGGGTTATTATGCTTTTTATTATTACATAAAGCGCAATCGCAAACTCAGTCGAGAAGAGTTAATGAATATGACTTACTACCCCTTATTGCACCTAAATGGCATGCGTTACAAAGACTTTCCCAGAGAAGAATTTAAATATTTTGTTTATGGAAAACAGCAATTTGGTATGAATCAGACGAATAAAGTATTTAAGAGCTTTCTCTTACCCATACCTGTTTATGACCGCCGTTTAAATCTACTCTATAATCTTGATCTCGATTATTTTGACTTTGGTGAAATAGATGATAACCAATTAGATGCATACACAGGTTTATCGGTAAAAATCATCAATATTAATATGATGAAAAGAGCTAGCCCACATACGATTAGAGCCATAATCCCTCGTTTGTTTTGTGAACTTGTGTACCATGATTTACCCTTAAGTGATGAAGAGATAAGAGCTCTTTGTCCAAAGGTGAAGTTTATTCGTCGCAAAGGCTCGGAGCTACTTTTTAAATATCCTCAGAATGGCATAAAAGTGAATAAATCGAAGTTGCGAATATCTTGGGTTCCGCGCAATAAGACGATGCGCTACAGAATTTATATTTCACAGGATAAAGCCCTTCGCCAGGAAGATTTGATTTCTGATAGTGAAAATAACTTTTATTTTTTTAACTTAGAGTCACCAGGAACTTATTACTGGCGAGTCGATTCTCACAATGAATTTGGACAGCCTATTATGGGCAAATTAAATAGCTTTGACTACTTGCCTTAATCACTCAAGTTCACAGCGTAATTTATTTACTTCATTAGCAAAGCGTTCTTTCATCCTAAAACGAAGATTATAAACCTTCTTCAGGTCGAGGTCTAATCTTTCGGTGATTTCATCTACATTAAAACCTTCTAAAGCCAAGCGTAAAACATCAATCGATTCTTTTGGATAGTTTTTTTCCAATTCTTCAAAAGCCAGATGAGTGATATGGATTTGCCATTCTCTTTGGGAGATTTCTTCAATATCATTGAGTTTAATATTGTTGAGATAGCTTACGCTGGCATCTGTGCATGCTTTTGATTCTCGCTCTAAAATACCTTTGCGTTTTTCAATAAAAGTCAAAACACAGTTTTTTGTACACTTACTTAAATAGTTTCGGAAGCGGCGAATTTCATCTGTATCCATGTGGGGAAGACGCTTCCAAAGTTTCATCATAACTTGCTGCAGAATATCGTCAGCATGATTAGCGGAAATATTCATGTTGCGAATAATGGCATAGATGTAACGACTATATATTTCGGCAAATTCCTCCCAGGCCTTTTCGTCGTACTGATCTTTGACTCGGAGTATCAGTGTCCGTCTTGTTGCATAGGGGTCCATTTATGATCTCACATGTTTATTTTAAGAAAGCTTAAGAAGAACAACAAAGCAAATAAATGAAATCTAACTGAGATTAAATTTTATCATGCTGAGAAAAATCGAGGATGCTTGAGTCATATGGGGAAAGCTTAACTTGGAGAAAAAATGAAAAAAATTATTTTATTAGGGCTCGTAGCAGTGAACTCAATTTTTGCAGGAACATTAAGTCTTAGCAAAGTTTTTTCAGATCACATGGTACTGCAGAGGGGAGAGTCAACGATTATTTGGGGTAAAGCCGCAGAAGGCGAATTAGTGAAGCTTCAGTTTAGAGGGAAAAATTTCACGACAAAATCCGTAAATGGTTTGTGGAAAATATTGTTTGAACCAGGTTTAGCCGGTGGCCCTTTTGAATTAAAGCTAGCAACGGACAGCAAAAAAGTTCATTTGAAAGATGTGATGGTTGGGGATGTTTGGTTGTGTAGCGGTCAGTCCAATATGGCCTGGCGTGCGGGCGCCTACGCCAAAAACGTACAAGGCATGGAGAATAAAATACGACTCTTCATGGTGAAAGAAAGTGCTGAACTTATGTCGGTATCGAAAGCTGATTTAAATAGGGATGTCAAAGTCGGGATGTCATGGTCGCCATGTACACCGAAAAATAGTGTCGCTTTTAGTGGGGTTGGTTTAAACTTTGCTTTGCGTCTACAGCAGGATATAGATGTTCCCATAGGCTTGATACATTGTGCCGTAGGAGGGAGTCGCATTGAATGCTGGATGAGTGAGAATGAGTTGCTGAAAGAAGCTCAGACTGAAAAACTTATGAGGAATTTTTTAAATAATATTAAAGCGGGGGAAAGGTTCACAGCCAATCGTTCGATTGCAGCTCTGTATAACACGATGTTGAAGCCACTAATCGGCTTTAAAATCAAAGGAGTACTTTGGTATCAAGGGGAAGCTAATCGTCGTCAGGGCAGTCAATACAAAGACCTTTTGAAGAGATTGATAAGTGAATGGCGCGATCAGTGGGGCCAGGGAGATTTTCCTTTTTATTACGTGCAGATTGCCCCCTTTGATTATGGGAAAATGCTTTTTACTTCTAATCAACTTCGCGAAAGTCAATACTTGATGCAGGATGAATTGAAAAACTTAGGTGTTGCAGTGATTAATGATGTGGGTGATTGGAAAAATCTACATCCCAAAAACAAACATGATGTGGGTAAGCGTTTGGCTTTGCTGGCTTTAAATAGAACTTACGGCAAGAAAGAAGTGCTTTGTACGGGTCCCCGAGTTATGAAGATTAACTTTCAGGGAAAAAAGGCTATTATCGAGTTTGACCAAGAGCTCAAAATACAAAAAGGCGAAGAATTAAAGGGCTTAGAATTAGCGAGTGAAAATCAAATTTTTTATCATGCAAAAGGTGAAATTAAGGGGAAAGTTCTAATTGTTCGTGCGGATGAAATAGATAAAGCCGTGGCAATTCGCTATGGCTGGACGAACAAATCGGCAGATTTTCCACTCAACCTAGCTGGGGTATCTTCATTGCCAGTGAGTTTATTTCGCAGTGATCGATGGAAAGAATAATTTTTTTTCTTTTATGCTGAGAAAAACTTACTTGTGCTTGAGTCATCTATTATATAAATTAAATAGAGGATAAATTATGAATAGAAAAACGAAATCTTTTTCACTGATTGAGTTACTTGTGGTGATAGCTATTATCGGTATCCTCGCGAGTTTTATTTTACCCGCGCTCAGTAAAGCAAGAAAAACTTCACAAAGCTCAGTTTGCAAGAGTAATCAACGCCAATTGGGCTCTTTGTTATTTATGTATTCCAGTGATAATGACATGTATTTTATCGCGTCTAATGATCCAAACGCATGGGACGATAGATTGGGAAGTGATTATGATGGACGCCAATTGACTGAAGATGAGGTTAATGGTGCTGCAATTGGTGAGTTCGCACTCTATGAGTGTCCTTTAAATGATAATCAAAGCTCCAATGCAAATCGTACAAACCGTTCCTATAGTCTTAATCAAGGAATCAAAGTGTTGCCCAACAATAAATTGGGTTTAACGAGTGGTTCGGGCTGGTCGGTTCCATTGGAGAACGTTGGTCAGAGTTCAGATACGATTGCACTGTTTGATTATCATCATACAGAAAACACCAAAGGGGCTTGGGCAAGAGTGGCTATTCGTGCAGAAGATTTAAAAGATGTGATTGATGATTCTAATTATTGGAATCACCAAGGATATAAGTTGAATTACCTTATGGTGGATAGTTCTGTGAAGACTTTGAGCTTTGCTCAAACTTATAATGGTTTGCGCAATCCTTGGGATACAGGAGATGAAACAGGAACCAAATGGGATCACACGAAATAAGTGGCGTGTGAGTAGTGTTTATATATAAGAGTAATAAAATCGTTCTAAATTAGAGTGACACGAATCGGTCGACAAGAATAGATGCTTATGTTTTTTGAGTAAATTTAGGCTTTGCTGTCTAAATGAGCTTAATGGCTTCATCTCTTCTTTAAGTGAACGAGAAGTTCGCAACAACTTCTTTGCTTTCCTATATTGGAAGAAACTATCGTAACTCTTAATAAGGAGATGGCCATTGCTCAAAAAATTATCCAAGTCATTATGTTTAATATTATTATCTGCAGGGATTAACGCTGAAGAAAAAGTGTTTCCAGCACTTATCCCGACTGAAAAACCTCAGGGCTATAGTAGGGCAGTTGAACGTCTTTATGAGCAATGGAACCCAATGGAGGATCGTAATAATGAGCTCTATTCAAATTTTAAATATACACGCTTGAAGGGCTTGGAGCTTGCTGAAGGCATCTCCCGTCGCGATCCCACAAAAGTTATCAAAGTAAATGGGACTTATCACGTTTGGTATACGGGGCGTAGAACAAAAGAAGCACCAGAGGGTTTGAAAAAGGCGACTGATACAAAACCTGGTACTGATTGGGATTTGGCCGATATTTGGCACGCAACTAGTAAAGATGGATGGACTTGGGTGGAAGACAAAGAGCCAGCTGTCAAACGTCCACCAAAACCAGAGCAGGGCTTTCGTTCAATTTGCACCCCTGGGATATTGATGTGGAAAGGTAAATATTACCTCTACTTCCAAGCTTATAGTCCAATGGTGGGTGGGCAAACTTATTGCCCTGTGAGAGTCGCCTATGCCGATTCCCCCAATGGTCCTTGGACACATCACCCCGAGCCAGTGATTTTACCTGGGCCTAAAGGCTCGTGGAATAATATAAAAATTAATGATCCTTGTCCGATAGTTCACAAGGGTAGGATTCTCGTTTACTACAAGGGAGCACCTATTGAGCGAGGCAAAGAGTACGTACTTCGCGTTCAAGGTGTTTCATTTGCAGATGATCCCTTGGGGCCTTTTACGCCATCACCTAAAAATCCGGTCATTAACTCAGGTCACGAGACATGCATGTTCCCTTTCGGAGATGGGGTAGGTGCATTGATTGCCCTTGATGGACCAGAAAAAAACACCATTCAGTATTCAGAGGATGGTGAAGATTTTGAAATAAAATCTTTAATCCAAGTACCTCCCGTGGCTCCAGGTCCTTTTTGCCCAAGTGCCTTTAAAGGTGATGGTAAAAATACTGGCTTCACCTGGGGACTTTGCCACATCAATATAGATGGCGGTGGTGCTCAAAAATCATCGATTCTTGCTAGGTTTGATTGTGATCTATCACCGGATATTGATATCCCTTATTTTAAGCATAATAACCTGCGTTTTAATGAAGAGACTTACTTCCAAAAGAATATTGGTCTTAACTCAAACATGACCAAAATGATGAAACGTTTGAGTAAAAAAGAACAGGATATGAACTAATTGACCATCTTCGATTATCGTCACATACCTTGCCAGCTTTTGATCGTAGTTATGATTTAAGTATATTCATGATGAATAAGCTTAAGCGTAGGCGCGAAGCGACTAGCGTCGGGATTCTTAAGGGTGCTTGTATCCTTAAGCGGGTCTTGGGCAGAGCCCAAGAGCACCTTTTAAAACATTAAACTCCAAAAGCTCAATAGACTGGGCTCCGAAGGAGCTCATGAATACTTAATCAATATGCGTACCGTCCTCGACGAGGGCGAATAATCTATTGCGCCGCCATGGGCATATTAAATGTTTCGCTATGGCTACGGTTTTTCATCATGGCTTTGTGAATGCGATCGACTATTTCTGGCATTTGTGTTGCGAGGTCAGTTTTTTCATTGGGATCTTTATTGAGGTCATAGAGTTCCCATTTAGGAGTGCTTTTAGCTTTTTTCTTTCCACGAGGTGAAAGGTTCTGACGAACGCCTTTCCAACGGCCATCGAGAATAATGGCTTGCTGACCGCTATAGCCTTGGAATTCCCAAGCGAGTACTGGCTGTGGTTCTTGTTTTTCACCTTTTAAAGTAGGAAGAAAACTCACTCCATCACTCGTTTGAGGTGCTTCAGTTTGAAGCAGGTCACAGAAAGTCGCCATGACATCTACAAAGCCACTAACGTGATCACTCACTTGAGCTTTTTTAATTTTGCCTGGCCAATGGGCAATCATTGGCACGCGAAGACCGCCTTCATACACGGAACCTTTGAGACCACGTAAGTCTTTGGTGCTATTGAAAAATTCATGATCCACTTCAATACAATGGGAAGCCCCATTATCACTTGTGAAAATAACAAGCGTATTTTCTACGAGATCGAGTTCTTTAAGCAATTGCATCACTGAACCCACGTGTTCATCTAAATCAGAAATCATGGCAGCATAACCAGCGCGTGGACGTAAATGAGGAAGGTATGCCGCTTTGTAGCTTTCCTTTGGGGAATCCCACTCTTTTGGGTAGCTATCGACCCAAGAATGGGGCGGGTGCATGGCGAGGTGAGGTTCAACAAAGGGTAGGTAGGCAAAGAAAGGCTTATCTTTATTATCTTTGATGAATTTGAGAGCTTCATCAAGAATGAGGTCTGGAGCATAGTTTTCGGCGTAAAATTGTGAGAAATCAAAATCGGGACCGACGGCTTTTCTCCAATGCCCTGGTACAGGCTTTTCGTTGATAGTAATATTTTTATCATTGCTCCACATGTGAGGTGGATAAAAAGAGTGAGCCACGCGTTGGCAGTTATAGCCATAGAAAGTGTCAAAACCCAAGGCCTTAGGATCACTTGATGAGCCCGGATAACCTAAGCCCCATTTACCAAAAGCGCCTGTGGCATAGCCCTTGTCTTTAAAAATTTGAGCTAAAGTCATGCCGGGTTCAGGAATAGGTTCCTGCCCTTCGGGTTTATGCTCACGGTTATTGCGAATGTAGGCTTTGGAGAGCTGTTGGCCACTCAATAGAACTCCACGCGAAGGGGCACAAACGGGGGCTCCAGAATAGTGTCGGGTGAAACGCATGCCTTCTTTAGCCAGTGCATCAATATGGGGGGTTTTAATTTTTTCTTGACCATAACAGCCCAGTTCACCGTAACCGAGGTCATCGGCCAAAATATAAATGACATTTGGAGTGGACGAGTAAACTTGAAAAGCAAAAAAGAAAAAAGAGAGGAAGAATATTTTCATATAAACACAACTTATTAAATTCATAACTATAAATATATACACTATAAAACACAAACAATTAACAATCTTGATGTGTTTTCTATAACTTTTAACAAAGATCAGAAAAATTGCTACTCCTCATCCGTGTTAATCCGTGAACTCAGCGCTTTAGCGCGTCAACTCAGGAACTTAGCGCGTCAACTCAGAAGCTCCGCTTCGTCAACTCAGCGCTTTAGCGCGTCAACTCAGGACTCAGTCCGTGAACTCAGCGCTTTAGCGCATCAACTCAGAAGCTCCGCTTCGTGAACTCAGCGCTTTAGCGCGTCAACGCCACCTAAGCCGTCGGCGCTCCCTGCTTCTTTCATCTGTGTTAATCCGTGAAATCCGTGGTTAATGTCCTTAACCTTGCCACCTGATTCCTGTAACCTAAGCTCGGAACGAGCGCAAGCTAAGGAGCACCGATCCGCAACCCAAGGCAACTTGTTGCCGCAACCCAAGCCGCAGGCGCTCCCTAAGCCGCAGGCGCTCCCTAAGCCGCAGGCGCCCCCTGAAACCTGATTCCTAAAACCTAAGCTCGGAACGAGCGCCACCCAAGCGTCAGCGCCACCCAAGCCGAAGGCTTCACCTAAGTCAGCGCCACCTAAGCCGCAGGCGCAACCTAAGGAGCTCCGCTCCGCCCCCTAAGGCAACTTGTTGCCGCAACCTAAGCCGCAGGCGCCACCTGTCACCTGTCACCTGTCACCTGAAACCTGATCCCTGTCACCTAAGCACGAAGTGCGCAGCGAACGTTCTTCATTCATCCAATTATCCTGATAGTATCATTTGATACTATCAGATGAATGCTTTATAGTGATCTTATGAAACCGCCTTATGAAATCACGCCAACGATATTGAGTTTACTTGCAGAAGTCATGCATCACTTAGGACGTTTAGAGGGTATGGCCTTGAGTGCAAAAACTTCACCACAATTGCGCCGCCAGAATCGCATAAAAACAATTTACTCCACCTTGGCCATAGAAGGCAACACACTAAGCTTAGATCAGGTCACAGCCTTTATAGATGACAAGACGGTTTTAGGGCCACAAAAAGATATCTTGGAAGTCAGTAATGCAGTCAAACTTTATGAGCAAGTTCATAACTTTGATTGTGCCCAAGTGAAGGACTTCCTCGAAGCACATCAAATCCTCATGACGAGTCTCATTGCAGATGCAGGCAAATTTCGACGTGGGGGAGTGGGGATCCAAAAAGGAAATGATATTGTTCATATTGCCCCTCCAGCCGAAAATGTACCTGGTTTATTAAATGATCTCTTTAGCTATGTTCGCTCTCATGAAGATCATGCGCTCATTCAGAGCTGCGTTCTTCATTATGAACTTGAGTTTATTCATCCCTTTAGTGATGGTAACGGACGCATGGGACGTTTGTGGCAAACGCTCAAGCTAATGGAATTATCTCCCCTGTTTGAGTACCTCCCGGTAGAATCGCTCATCAAAAGTCATCAAGAGCAATATTACCGCGTCCTGAAAATTTGTGATCAGGCAGGTGAATCAACTGTCTTTATTGAGTTTATGCTGAAACAAATTCTAGCAAGTCTCAAGGAATATGAAGCAAAAGCGGACATGAAAGCTCATGATTTTGATTCTAGAATCAATCTTGCCAAAGAAAGTTTTCACCAAAGGGAATTTGTACGAGCTGATTACTTGAAGCTATTTCCTAGCCTCTCCACTGCGAGTGCCAGTCGCGATCTGAAGAAAGCCCTTCTTGCGGAGCTATTAGAAAAACGTGGCTCGGGACGAATGAGTTCTTATTTGTTTAAATAAATTGAAGACCGCTAAGCTGAAAGATCGGGCTTCGCCCTGCAGATCGCTCATTCAATTCGCTGCAGATCGGGCTTCGCCCTGCAGATCGCTCATTCCATTCACTGCAGATCGCTCATTCCATTCACTGCAGATCGCTCATTCCATTCACTGCAGATCGCTCATTCCATTCGCTGCAGATCGGGCTTCGCCCTGCAGATCGCTCATTCCATTCACTGCAGATCGCTCATTCCATTCGCTGCAGATCGGGCTTCGCCCTGCAGATCGCTCATTTCATTCGCTGCAGATCGGGCTTCGCCCTGCAGTTATCAGTTAAATACCTAAAACCTAAACAAGCGTAGCGAGCGCCACCCAAGCGTCAGCGCCACCCAAGCGTCAGCGCCACCCAAGCGTCAGCGCCACCTAAGCGTCAGCGCCACCCAAGCCGCAGGCGCCCTTTAAGCTCGGGACTACCGAGTATGAGTTCTTAGAATTCTTATCTTTTCATATTTCACGAGTGCATGACTACGCAAGCCCCAAATACGATCCCTAGCTAAGCTATAAGTATCTTTTATGTCGATAATGGGAGCAGGATATAAATGTAAATTTGTGTACCCCTTCATCTTAGCTTCCATAATTTCGATTTTCCATGGCTCATGAATTTCGTCATTGCTAAGATCCTTGAGTTCTGGTATCCACTGTCGAATAAACTCTCCCTCGGGATCATTATCCATGGACTGTTTAATTGGGTTGTATATACGTACTGTATTGATTCCGGTAGTTCCCGCCTGCATTTGAAATTGAGGGAAGTGAATTCCTGGTTCATAATCCAAGAATAATTTTGCTAAATGATAAACCCCGTCTCGCCAATCCTGAGCTAAGTGGTGACAAAAAAAGCTTGTGAGCATGGCGCGCATACGAAAGTTGATCCATCCCGTGGCATGCAAACAACGCATACACGCATCTACCAAGGGGTAGCCCGTCTTTCCATCTTTCCAGGCCTCAATAAATTCAGCATTAAAATCAAGAGACATTAATTCATAGCCTTTATTAAGGCAGAGATACTCATACGAACACTCAACTTCAAATTTTTGGATAAAGTGACTCCGCCATTTAAGTCGAGTTAGTAGGCCCGAATAAGCCCGTTTATTATCTTTGTATTTTGGTGATGCTTTGACCAATTGATAAACTTGCCGAGAACTTACATTTCCCCAAGCCAAGTAGGGGGATAAGCGACCACAGGATTTACGACTTTCACTTGGTTTAGAAATGAACCTATGGTAATTTTTACCACGCTCAGCCAAAAAACTTTTTAGGTAGTGGTGAGCCGTATTCTCACCGGGAGCTTGCATTTGTTTTGGGTAGGTTTTGAAAGTCTTTTTAAATTGTAATGCAGCGGGAAATAAACTCTTATCAAAATTAAAAGGGCTGATAGAATAACTGTTGCGTACGATATCAGTCTTATGCCAGGAAAACCAGGCCTTATCCCAATGGTCGCGATTTTGTATACCCCTTTGAATTCCACTATGCTCGGCTTCCAGTAATTCAATCTCTTCTTGCCAACAGAAATCGATGACCTGGCGATCGCGTTTCCACGTACGAGCCGTACCATGCTCTTGATGAGCAAAGAGAGTGCTTATTTGATATTTTTTCTGGATGTATCCCAAGGCTTGAGTTGCATCGGCATGTAGGATGTATAGAGGGCGATTAAAAGGCGCAAGTTTCGTCTGCATCTCCATAAGTGATAGGTAAATAAAATTTAGATGATTCTCTGAGACATCTGGTGCATTCATCAAACTTGGCTCAAAACAATACATAATCAAATAGGGGAGTTCAGATGCTTCGGCAGCAGCCAAACAAGCATGGTCATTTAAACGTAAATCACGTTTCAGCCAAACGACATTAATCTCTTTCATTGATCAGAGCTTTTTTACATTGCTTCCAGTACTTAAAAAATGATGTAAAGTCACCTTGTATATCACAGAGCGTAGGGGCCTATCCTCAATACCCTCATATTGATTTAAGGGGTGTTGACGATAATAAAGCTTTCCCTTACACAGAGCACGCAAATCTGCAAAGCTTCCCGTGAATAAAATTAAGTCAGGAATATTTCTACTTAGTTGTAAAAAGAAATTCATTACTCGAGGAGAAACCGGGTATTTCTCAAAGACTTCTGCTTCGAGCAGTAAAATTCGATTAGCGACTTGTTCTTTTCGCCATTGGGGATCAAGGTTATAGTAATTGAAAATAAGACAATCATCATATATCAGTTTTTCGGGATTCAATTGATTAGGTGCCTGCCATTTAAGATCGAGTTTGATGGAGTTATCGAATTCATCCAGGCAATAAATTTGCGATAATTCATCATAGGATTTATCCAAAAAAGTTTGCTCTTCTAAGCTCCCACAATACTTATTTATATTCTCTTGATTAGCAATATACTTCTTGCCATTCAGACAACCTGCTACCCATTGCCAGCTCAAAGCATTTGAAGCCCAATCACCATCAATCAAATGATAATACATCCATCGAGCAGGGTCATGCCAATGGTAGCCCCCAATATTGCAGGTGCTCATCGCTAAATACATACGCATATGGTTATGGAGGTAGCCAGTAGTCTTAAGCTGTTTTATTGCAGTGTTAAACACTTGTATACTACATTTTTCATCAACTAATCGACTAGGCATGCCATGCTTGTTATACGCCATTTGCGAATGCCGTAGATCATGATTAATTTTAGCGCCATGATAATTCCATTGACTCTGCCAGTAATCTCGCCAAGCTAGTTCTTGAACAAACTTCTCGATTTTTTCTAAATCATAACCTCGTTTGATCAAAGAATCATAAACAGTGCGAGTACTAATGATTCCGCGCGAGATATAAGCAGACAAATACGAAACGGCACCATTGAGATAATTCCTCGTTCTACCATATAGATCAGGCTTATAGTTATCCACTAAATCTAGGATATTTTCATAGGATGTGGCAAAGCTTTTCATTGACTTCCAAGTTTTATGAAAAACTGTGTGAATTCTCTCTAAAAACAAACTTAATGAGTTCTTCAGTGTAAGGAAAGTTAGGCAGTTGAGGTGATAGACCGTTCCACTGCAAGATCGTTCGCAGGCTCACTGAAAGATCGTTCGCGTTGCTCACTGCAAGATCGTTCGCAGGCTCACTGAAAGACCGCTGCACTGAAAGAGACAAGAGAATTAGAAGAGGGCAGTCATCAGTTAAAAGCTGGGAGCCCCGCATTCAATGCGGCATCTATCACCTAAAACCTGGGACCGCTGAGCTCCAGCTCGGCAATTGCGGACAGGGAAGACCGCTGCGCTGTAAGACTGTTCCACTGCAAGATCGTTCGCGTTGCTCACTGCAAGATCGTTCGCGTTGCTCACTGCAAGATCGTTCGCGTTGCTCACTGCAAGATCGTTCGCGTTGCTCACTGCAAGATCGTTCGCAGGCTCACTGAAAGACCGCTGCACTGAAAGAGACAAGAGAATTAGAAGAGGGCAGTCATCAGTTAAAAGCTGGGAGCCCCGCATTCAATGCGGCATCTATCACCTAAAACCTGGGACCGCTGAGCTCCAGCTCGGCAATTGCGGACAGGGAAGACCGCTGCGCTGTAAGACTGTTCCACTGCAAGATCGTTCGCAAGCTCACTGCAGATCGCTCATTCCATTCGCTGCAGATCGGGCTTCGCCCTGCAGTCATCAGTTTTAAATTGTCCAATCGTGGATTTGTCTAACTGTGGAACCGTCCCAAGAAATAAATCTGCTCCATCTGTTCAATCTGTGGTTAAACTTCTCTTGATCTTGACTTTCCATTAAAAATTGCTCTCCTTCCGTGTTTTTCTGTGCCTTCCGTGGTTCGATATCTTTTGTTCTTCATCCGCCCGACTGGCAGGTCAATTAAAAATTGCTCTCTATCTGCCCCATCTGTTAAATCTGTGGTTAATGACCTTAAGCCTGTAACCTAAGAAGCTCCGCTTCGTCAACTCAGCGCTTTAGCGCGTCAACTCAGGACTCAGTCCGTGAACTCAGCGCTTTAGCGCGTCAACTCAGGACTCAGTCCGTGAACTCAGCGCTTTAGCGCGTCAACTCAGGAACTTAGTCCGTCAACTCAGGAGCTCTGCTCCGCATCCCTAAAACGGTCAAAATTGAACTTATTTACTTAAGAATTGGATCTGTATGACAAATGATCTGTGTTGTACAGAAATATTAAGAAAAATTAACACAAATTGTATAATATAGCTTGTGGCAATATTGCAATGTTCCCAAGTCATGGGAGAGTAGGGCTTGCAGGGAAACAAAGTGTCAAAGAGAAAGGGAAATGAGTGGACCAAGCAACACAAGAATTTTATCAAGCTAACGCCGAGTCAGTGAGCGCAAGCTATTGGACTTGCGAAGGCGGGGTGAGCGATTACTTCCCCCAAGTTTTCAAGTCCGGTGATTATGTTCTAGATATCGGCTGTGGATCAGGTCGAGACCTTTTGCGTTTAGCGCAAATGGGCTGTCATGCCTTTGGCTGCGATTCTTCATCTGCAATGCTTGCGCAATGTGCAAAAAATATCCCCGATTTGGAAGATAATTTAAGGCTGTCATCACTTCCCAACTTAGCTGAATTCGACGATGATCAATTTGATGGACTTCTTTGTTCAGCCGTGCTTATGCATCTTCCCAGCGAACAATTTTTCGATGCTTGCTTTAACCTCCGTCGCATCCTCAAAGAAAATGGCTCGCTCTTAATTTCTATTCCTGACGAAGATCCCACCATAATTGATCAACGCGACTCCAAAGGGCGCCTCTTTAATCAGCTCAATCCCGAAAAACTCAAACTACTTCTCGAACGCCTTGGCTTTCAAAACCTTAATCACTGGACCAACGCCGACTCCCTGAATCGCGATCACCGCAAATGGCATATTTTATCTTTTCGTCTACAGAATATGGATGGGAGCAGGGGGCTTGATAAAATAGAATCGGTACTCAATAAAGATAAAAAGGATACTACTTATAAATTAGCCTTGTTTCGAGCTTTGGCCGATATAGCTCAGAGTCAACATAAATCAGTCCTGTGGCATTTCGATAAACGTGTATCCCTTCCTATTCAGTCCATTTCTGAGAAATGGCTCGAATATTATTGGCCAATCTGTGAAAGTGAAATTTATATACCTCAAAAATACGGAGATAGAATTGACTCAACTCGTTCTATTGCTTTTCGAGCTTTACTTAATCAGCTTATAGCTCACTATCGAACTTCGGGTGGATTAAATGCCTTTTTGATCTCTAGAAAATCAGGCCAACTCAGTAAAGAAGTCCGCTCTGTTTACAGCAAACTTATTTCTAAGTTAAATAACACAATTAAGGCGGGCCCCGTTACTTACTCTGGTGGCATTAATTCGGGACAAACGGTTTTCTCTTACCGTGATAAACAAGTCTACATGCCTGTGGAGGTTTGGCGAGAACTCACTATCATGGGGCCTTGGATTCAAGATGCCACAATTCTTCGTTGGGCTGAACTTACGGCCAAGCTCTCGAATCAACAATTACGCCCCAGCCAAGTTATTGATCTACTTCTAGTTAATTGCGATCCAGATCGAGATGTCCAGGCAGTACGCTCTTTGTATAAAAAATCTGATGTAAAAGAATGCGTTTGGTCAGGAAAAACCCTCAAAGATAAATTTGCTGTGGATCACGCTATTCCTTATGCCCTGTGGAAAAATAATGACCTTTGGAATCTTTTGCCCAGCGATGAAAAAGTCAATAACCATAAGCGTGATAAGCTCCCAAGTCATCAGCTCTTAGTAGCTCGCAAGGACTGCATAATCAATTACTGGGAACAAACTCAAGTAAATTACCCCGAACGCTTTGCTTATGAAATGAAACGAGTCAGTGGCGAGAGCTTTACTCCCAATTGGCAAAATAAACTCTTTTCATTCTTCCATGAATCTGTGGAGATTACTGCGATTCAGCGTGGTGTTGAACGTTGGCAACCAGCTGTAAAACAAAGCACAGGACAAAAAGTAATAGCAAAGAACATTATCATCTTAGATTCACAAGAGATTAAACCAGAGCAACAATTTGTCGATTACCTGCCTTATTATGATCTGAAGGCCACTGCAGGGAACTTGAACTTGTTTCAGCAAGATGATTTGGTTCAACAGTGGATTAAATGCCAAATCCCAAGAATGAATCAAGATATGTTTGTTTTGCGCGTTGTGGGAAAATCCATGGAGCCCAAAATCCCCGATAACTCACTTTGCGTTTTCCGCAAAGGATCGGCATTGGCTGGCTCACGACAAAATCGCATCATGCTCTTTTACCTCCATGATGATAGCGATCCCAACGATGGTGGTCGCCTAACAGTTAAAAAGTATCATTCACAAAAGTCTCAAACCGAAGAGGGTTGGCAACATGGATCTATTAGCCTCCAAGCCCTCAATCCAGATTATCAGAATATTGAAATCTCTGAGGGTGAACAAATATCGGTCATTGGTGTATTTGTGAAGGTTTTATGATGACTAGGAGAAATTAATGGAGAATGACTTATGGCAGAAATAATGGGACCTGGATTATATGATTTAATTCATACAGAAGCTTTAAAAGAGGCAATTGAAAAATCAGGTTTGACAGATCAGGCACAATGGCGCCAGCTTAGTAAAGATGAAGCTTATATTCAAATTAAAGAACAATTTGCTAGTTTTTTTGCAGAACGGTTCTCTTCATTATTTAATGAAAAAAAGCCAGAGTTGTGGTCTCAGGAACTAGAAACGTTTGTTAATAACTTTGAGAGTGAGGTTAAAGCGCATTCTTCACTAAAAATCATCGACTCTAGCTCCCTAGACTTCATTTTGACGCCTTCACAAAAGGATTTAAAACTTGTACCTGAAAAACCTGATACAGCTTTAGCTAACTCAGCACTTTTAACTGGGTCATCCCGTACTCCATCTCTTCAATCTCAGTTAAAAAAAGAACTTAGGACTTGTGACAGAGCAGATTTATTAGTTTCATTTATTAAATGGAGTGGTTTACGACCTATATTAGATGTGCTTAAAGATTTTTGTTCAGTGGCTAATGATGACGGAACACCTCGTCTTCGTGTAGCAACAACATCTTATATGGGCGCGACAGATGTTAAAGCAATAGAAGCATTGCTTGAGCTTCCAAATACGGAAGTTCGTATTTCATACGATACTAAGAGAACTCGACTACATGCTAAAGCGTACATTTTTCATAGAAAGACAGGGTTTGGTTCAGCTTATATAGGATCAGCTAACGTATCCAAAGCAGCTTTAGATGAAGGTTTAGAGTGGACTGCAAAAATTAGCCAGTACGAATTGGAATACTTATGGAAACAAACGCTCGCAAGTTTTGAATCTCATTGGGAAGATGATACAGAATTTTCAAAATGTAGTAAAGGTGATATTAAACGCTTTGAACAAGCTATTCAATCGGAAAAGCAGTCTACAGATGTTAAGAGGATTGAGACTTTTTTTGATTTACATCCATATGATTATCAGAAAATTGTTTTAGAAGATATCCAAGCCGAAAGAGATATAGGAAAAACTAAGCATTTAGTTATCGCTGCCACAGGAACAGGGAAAACAATGATTGCCGCTTTTGATTATTTTAACTACAGTAAAAAATCAGGATCTTTACCCAGTTTGTTATTTATAGCTCACCGCGAAGAAATTTTAAAACAATCAATGAATACCTTTAGGCAAGTGTTACGGGATGGGAGTTTTGGAGATTTACTTACTGGTAAACATAGACCGACTCAGGATAAATATTTATTTTGTACAGTGCAATCATGGAATAGTCAAAAACTCAATAAGTTCGATAGTAACCATTTTGAATATGTGGTACTTGATGAGGCACATCATGCATCTGCTAATTCGTATCAAAATGTGATAGATCATATACAAACGAAATCCTTATTGGGCCTAACAGCAACGCCAGAACGACAAGATGGGCTTGATATTCGAAATGACTTTGATGGGGCCTTTACTCATGAAATTCGCTTGCCTGAAGCCATAGAACGGTCATTATTGTGTCCATTTCATTATTATGGGGTTCCTGACTCTTCTGATATTGATTATTCTCGCCTGTCTTGGCAAACGGGGAGCTATCAAACTAAAGATTTAAATCAATTGTTTGTAAACAATACCCGTCGCGCATCTTGGGTTATGTCTCAGTGCCAAAATTACCTAAATGAATGGCACCTTATTAAGGGATTAGCCTTTTGTGTGAGCGTAGCTCATGCCGAGTTTATGGCCAGTTTTTTTACCGAGAATAATATCCCTAGTGTTGCACTAAGCGCAAATTCACCAGTTGAATTGAGGAATTCTGTTCAGCATAAATTATTGAAAGGTGATATATATTTTATATTTACAGTCGACCTGTTTAATGAAGGTGTGGATATACCAGAAGTTAATACGGTTTTGTTTTTAAGACCTACTGAAAGTTTAACGGTGTTTTTACAACAATTAGGAAGAGGCTTACGTTTACATCCCAACAAGGCTCAATTAACTATTCTTGATTTTATTGCAGCTCAAAATAAAAACTTTAGTTTTGCAAAAAGGTTTCAATCAATTAGTTCACGACCGGAATTACGTATTGATACTCAAATAATTAAAGACATGCCTTATTTGCCTTCAGGTTGTTTAATACACTTAGAAAAGCAAGCAAAGGAACATGTTCTTAACAATATACGTGAAGCGACAAATATGTTGAGAGGTAAAAGGATGATCAATGAACTCAGAGATCTACATACTCAACTGCAACGACGTCCAAGTTTAATCGAAATTATTGATAGATTTTTATTAGATAGTCCGGATGAAATTTATAAAAAAGGATTACCGTCGACTCATTTAAATCTTATTGAGAATAATCACTCAAGTATAGATAAAAAAATTGAAGAGAAATTAGCAAAAGGTTTAAGGAATTTATTGTTAACTGATGATCAGTTTTTATTAAATGAATTTATAAGAATTATGGATGGCCACGATTCAGGTAAAGATGTTAGATCCTTGCTTCATGCGCTTTTGTGGGGGCAGAAAAAAGTAGTTACAACTTTGGAAGAAGCGGAAAATTTTGTTGCAAAACACCTAGGGTTAAAAAATGATCTAAAAGAGCTATTTCAGTGGAGGCAGAAACAAATACCTTGTATCCCGAAAAAAAGATTTCCTTGGACAGGACTACTTAATTTACATGCTTCATACAGTCGAGAGCAGATTTTATTAGCTTTGGGAATGGGAAGTTTTGAAAAATCACACTCATCACGCGAAGGGGTGTGCCATGTTTCTGAGCGTAAATTAGATGTCTTTTTTGTAGATGTAAATAAAAGTGAGGAAGATTATTCCCCGACGACTATGTACGATGATTACGCAATTACTGAGCGATTATTTCATTGGCAATCACAGAATGCTACAGGTGTAGAAACAGCAACTGGGCAAAGGTATATAAATCACGAAGAAAAAGGTTATACACCATTATTATTTGTTAGAGACAAAAATAAATTGCCTAATGGTTTAACATCTCCTTATGTCTTTCTAGGTCCCCTAAAATATCAAAAGCATGAAGGATCTAAACCGATATCTTTTGTATGGGAACTTATTCATCCGATGCCAGCTAAAATACTACCATGGGCTAGGCGAATTGGGTAATCAGCCTCCTAAAAATCTTCAGAGGATCTCTTTCAACGCATTAGTGATCTAATAAGTTCTTCCCGACAAGAAGTTCTTCGGCACGTTAATTCCAAGCTGGTTTTAACTTATTGGGGGATTGGCCAACTAATAGTTGAAGATGAGCAGGGTGGTGAAGCCAGAGCTGAGTACGGCAAGGCTGTTTTGAAGGATTTAGCTAAAGATTTGACGACTCGTTTTGGTAAGGGTTTTGATCTTACTAATTTAAGGAAGATGAGGCAGTTTTATCTTACGTTTCCAATTCGAGACGCAGTGCGTCTCGAATTGGGATGGACCCACTACAGGATCTTAATGAAAATTGAGTCATTAAGTGCTCGTGAATGGTATATGAACGTAGCAGTTGCCTCAAATTGGAGCACGCGAGCTTTGGAATGATGAGCTCGTCTGAGACGCTTAAAAAATATTTTTATATAACTAATTTACAGTAGTTTATGCAAAAAGAATAACGCTAAATTTGGCGTGTAAATTTGCACTAATAAAAATTAGCGTATTAATTATCTCCGAAAGAGGTAAGCTCGTCTAGGTAAGCTCGTCTGAGACGCTTAAAAAATATTTTTATATAACTAATTTACAGTAGTTTATGCAAAAAGAATAACGCTAAATTTGGCGTGTTTATTTGGAGTAGGGTTAGGCCTTTTACTTTGATTTCTTGCACGCTCGGACCAATGGCGCTTGCGAATCCATAAAAGTAAAATCTGAATACGCTTAAAAAATATTTTTATCTTACTTATTATCATTTGTTTATATAGAAAGAATAGGGTGGGTCGCTGCGCTCTAATTTTTAATTCTAAATTTTGAATTTTTAATTGCTGATTCAGCAGTAGAAGTTGAGTCATATAAAACACAGTTACCCATTGCGGCAATGAGTTGATTCGAGAGGCAATGAATTTTATATATCAGGCTTTTGCGGTTCTCGCCATTAACTTATTTTTAAGAGCTACAATAGCCGCAAATAACATTAGAGCAAAGATTGGTGGCGTAGGGGCCCCAGGTGCCACGACTTCTATGTCATCGGGGTAAAAGTTTTCGTCTAGGTTTTGTGAGGGGTTTCTAAATTCAAACATGAAAAGTACATTGCCCTTACCGTCTTTCCCAACTTGTATTTCTTGTGAGGATATTTCATTAGTCAAAACAGCTACCGCATGTTCAGAGTCAGACATGGTTGCAGAGCCACCATCAGAAAAAACATTGGCTAAACCATTATCATATTCTAAAGTTAAATCTGTATTTTCCGATAAACCTATACCTGCTAAATCGTCAGTAAAAAAGTTATTGTATTGATTGTAATCAATATCATAGGAAGTGATAAACCTTTCTTCTTCCAGGCGTGTGTCAAAAAGTCCATTAGCTGTATACCAATCCAAAGTAAGTGTGGCTGAGTTATAGCCATTTCCCGTCATTAAGAAGGACAGTGTACCTGTGTCGGTGAGACCTTGGCTATTAGACGTTTGAGCAAGCATTAAATTCCCATAACCACCTGACCCACTACCTATGATATCATCTACAGTAACTCTCAAGTGTGCATATGGATCAACAGAGTTTTCTAGAGAAAGTTCGAAATCTACGTAAGAACCATTTCCCATGTAGAGAGTATTGTCGGAACCGCCAGAGCCAGGTATGTCGGTAGACGTATTGAAAATGGCGCCACCTTGTCCCGCCAATGCATTTTCATCAACTAAACCTGTGATCTCGTAACTCAAGGTATTGTCTTGGGCTTGTACCATAGGGCTGATCAATAAGAATAAAGTGAGTGTGCATAAATATGCTACTACAGATCTTGGGGGTGATTTTAAAGTTGATTTAAGATGAAATTGCTTTTTTAAAAAATCACTTGTTAGAAGTTTGATAATGGACATTATTTACTCGATTTTGTTATAAAAAAATAAGCAAATTGACAGCTAGGATCTCGTCCTTATATGTAAGTTACTGTTTGTAAGTAATTTATAAAATATCAGGCAGTTCATTGGTGAGCTTTGTTAACAAATTTGATACAAAAATTTTTATTAATTGTGCATATATTTACATGAAAGTTTTTTGCGCGCGACGTAATGTTTAATGATGAGCCCCTCGGTTAGGTAGGAGTGAGACCGCAGGTGAGCTCGTCTGAGACGCATTAAAAATACGTCTGAGACGCATTAAAAATATTTTTATCTGATTAATAACAAATTAGTTACACAAAAATAAGATGAGCTCGTCTGAGACGCTTAAAAAATAATGGCCTCATTAACCACGTCCCATGATTGAATTTTATTGCCATAACGCTTGTGTAATGTGGTGATATGAAAACGCATGCGTTTGAGCAATTCATCCTTGCTTACAGTTTCACCCTGATCATCTTTAAATAACCAATCGGGATTCTGATTATGCCAAAACAAGACATGTCCCACGACTTGCATGTTATTTTTGTGAGCAAAATTCACGAGGGCATCGGCGAACTTAAAATCATAGACGCCTTTTCGAGGATTGATAGCATCCCACTTCATGGCATTTTCGGCAACTAGGCTATTGAATTCTTTTTGGATAAGAGCTTCAAATTTTTCTGGATTTTGGATGAGTTGTTCTTGGATATTTATGGCACTTCCGATACGAAATTTATCTTTAAAAGCTTCTTTGAGGGAACTTGCGGTTAAACAAAAACTTAAATTTAAAAGTAATAGAGTACGTATAAGCATTCTAATAATTTCCTTTCCAATAATCATTACCATAAGCTTCATACTTAGCAAAAGCACTCGATTCTCTTTGCCATGAAACATGACCATCGATAAATAAACTATTCACACCATTGGTATGTCGAATACGATCAAATATATAAAATTCATTTAAATTAGAACTTGATAAATCATTACTAAAGCCCAAAACAGTTGTGCGTGCATCAGCGCTTAAGGTCGTAAGAGAAGGCTTGTCAATGGAGTTTGGATCAGGGTAGGTGATATAGAGTCCTTTCCAATCTAAGGTGCCATCGTCAGCAAGAAAGAGGTTCATACCGTAACCATAAACATTATTTTTATCAGCGCCGTACAACATCTGATCAATATCCGCATTGTTACAGTGTAAGATATTGGTTTCAGCCATTGGGTTATTATTAACTTCAGTAGGTTTATTATATCCCCAATCTGCTTGGCCTATATAAGGACCTAGAGGTGTCCACCAACGAGCCGCACCATTGTAGTTCCCACCGAAAGAACTTTTCTTATCCCAAGGTGCGGGGTAAGTTCCCCAGTCATCATTATACATGGAAAAGGCAATGGACTGTTGTTTTAGGTTGGATTTACAGACTGCGGTCTTGGCTTTTTGGCGAGCGCTGCCCAGGCTGGGAAGTAAAAGCGATGCTAAGATCCCGATGATTGCTATAACAACTAAAAGTTCTATGAGGGTGAATCGCTTTTGAGTATTGTAAGTAGACTTCATGATTTATCCTCTTTAGATGAAAGTTCAGTAATAATCTTTTTGTAGAGAGGGCCATCAATTTTATAAAACATGAGTACGATAAAACAGAGGGTGGAGTAAACCGCAGGTACAATATTGAAGAGCCAGCGTATGGTTCTATCCGCACTTTCGGTGAGTACCGTATTAGCTTCATAACCACTTAAGAACATGGCGTAAGCCGCCACGCTACCTGCTAATGCCATGGCAGATTTTTGCATAAAAGAGAAAAAGGCAAAAGGAATACCTTCTGAACGCTGACCCGTTTTCCAGTGGCCATACTCTACCGTGTCGGGTAACATGCCCCACTGAGCGATAGAGCAAAACATCATGGCAAATGAACTTATACCCGAGACTGCAAAAATAAGTGTGAGTTGATCATCGGGAATGAAATGACGTGATAAAGAGAAAATAGCGACTCCAAGACTCGCCCACATAAAGGTTTTGAGCTTACCAAAACGCTTAGTAATAAAGGGGGTGACCAAGGCGCCTAACATATTGGCTGGGAGCATCACCATAAAGAAAGTAGATTGTAGGTCGGCGTTACCCAGGACGTATTTAAAGTAATAGAGTGCAACAGCGTTGCCGGTCACCCAAACTGCGGTATTGAGTAACATAGCGCCAGCTAAAACGAGTAAGGCATCATTTTTAAAGATGATGGGAATGATATCTTTGAGATGGTACTTCTCCGCGGGTACTTCGACACGTTCTTTAGAGAAGAAAAACGAAATCCATAAGAGGATGACTGAACTCGCACCCAGGACACAGGCCGCTACAAAGAAACCTTGCTGTTCAGTGGCAAATAGATTGACGAAGGGTTTGACACCAACGCCAATGATCCCGAGGGCAATGACTACGGCAAAAAACATTCGATAGGTAGAGATAACGGCGCGTTCTTGTTGATCTTGGGTCATAACCGCACTTATGGATGAATAGGGCAATGCTACGAGGGTAAAACAGATACCGTGGGTTATGTAGGTTACATAGGCGTAAATCACCTTGCCAGTATCGGAGAGCTCGGGAGTGTAAAAACAGGCGAGTAAAATGAGATTGAGTGGGATAGCACCAAATAATATGTAGGGTCTAAAACGACCCCAACGAGATTTGGTATGATCGGCAATGAAGCCCATGATGGGGTCATTGATCGCATCCCAGATTCGAGCTACTAAAAAGAGTCCTGCCACATGAGCGGCTGAAATCCCAAAGACATCAGTATAAAAATAGGCGAGATAAAAGCCAATGAGTTGAAAGTTGAGGTTAATCCCCAAGTCACCTAGGCTATAGCTAAATATATCTTTTTGTTTTAAAGCTAACATAGAACTCTCCTAATTAGAGGAAACTAAGGGTTGACAGAGCCGAATACTATTTTTTTTAGTGAAAGCAGGCCTTTTATTTGAGGCATCAAATTCGACGAGCGTGAATACATTTTTCCACATGAATAATCCTTATGTTTAGTTATCTCAATATTGATAAACATATAGCTATTCAAAAAGATCATCAATTATAATAAATGGTTAGTTTATTAATCAAAATGAAACATCGATTAGGATTGACTTGCTAAATTATCTTCATCGTTTAGCAGGCTGCTTGCCGTACAGAGTCCACGCATTGATTTCACAACAGGGTTTAAAAGCGTAAATAGAATTGCTGACGCGTACTCGAGGTAGTGTAATTTACGACGTGGATCATCTTCCGAGGAATGTCGAGGGTGATGCTTAAGTTCCTTAGTCACAGACTTTCGGAACTCGCCAAGTAAACACCAAGGCTTCAGGTCACGTTCTTCTATTTTATTTATCTTACTCATAGTCAAGAAGATAAGGCGGTATAATGATAATTATAGTTGTTATTTATCGCTGTTAATCAAGGTGTTACATCCGTGGTAATCTAGGTTTCCACAGTGTTACATAGGCCTATGTTTTGGGTTTGAAGCCAGCCGACACCCTTGTTTAGGCAATATGGATAACTACGGCGCAATAGGAGGCTCGATAGGTTTTCTAATAAGAAAATCGCGAATTTTGACTCTCTTATCGCAGCGCTGAAAAACATTCATGTTTTTTCTCTGTGACTCCTCAGATTAGAGCATTTTAGATGCCGAACACTTCTGAGAGTCAAGCATTCAAAGGGGGATCCGTTAATTAAAAAAAAATTCTAAAAACTACACCTCACCAATACATCAACGATATTCGCATTGATAAGGCCTGTGGATACCTACATCACTCAGAGTTAAATATAGAAGAAATTGCAAGCATGACGGACTTTCAAGACAGATATCACTTCTCTAGAGTTTTTAAGAAATTCATTAAAGCATCACCTTCAAAATTTAAATAACCTATCAATGTGTATGGAGACGATCGATGAAATCAACCAAATCATTGCTTTAAAAAGTATTGATGATTCTGCCAGTTTAAGCCTTTTAATTTGTTCACCATTTCTTCATAAGGCGTGCCATCATCTCGGATAAGACCTTGTTTTAAAGTCCCCCCTCCCTTATTTTTCTTAAACCGATCGATGTATTGACATCGGTTATAACCAATCATAAAAGGTAGTTTCATCGCCTCGAGATAACTGAGATAACTTTGAGAGGCAATCTCTTCATTTTCTACTGTTTTCCACATGATTTTTTTAAAATCTTTTGTCTTAAAACTAACAGCGTGATCACAAATGATAATCGGTTTTTTCATTTCTTTGTACAGTTGCTCAAATTTGGCATGATTAAAATGTTCTTCACTTGGTTGTACTGATATTACATCAATATACGGCAAAGCCTCTTTAATCACATCATAGACCAGCGACCTTCCTGCATAACGTTCACCAAAAATGAGTGAATTGGGATAAAGTTTTCTGGTAATAGGTCCAATATGAGAATAGACTTCTCTTGCGATCATCACTAAAAACTCCTGATCATTGGCGGCATCCCCCCTATTTTTCAAGTACTTTTCATATTCTTTTTTGCCCGCACTCCCCTCTGGTAGACTCCGTATGGCATCTACCCAAGTACGGCCCGCCACCTTTTTCGTATCCTTCAAATCCCAACTAGGCATATCCGACCAGTAAATCCCAATCATAAATGAATTTTCCCCATAATTTCTTTTCATCCTTTCAAGGATAGCCGTTGATTGTTTCTTCCATTCTGAACTAAAAACGTCTGGAAACTCAACTCCCTTTCCTCTCCAGTAACTTATCTTACCCGTTGGATAGGAACTGGCCATAAAGGGAATCCTGACTCTCGTACTTGAATCGTGATCATAGTTCAAGCTATTAAAACCCCAATCATTAAAATTTTTAAATATTTCATTATTTGCACAATCCATACTTCCACTACAATGATGTTCCAGATAATCAACTTTTGAGTCCTGTTTACTGCTTACATTCATTGTGTGAGTCAATCCAATATTTAAGAAAGCATAACCATCAGGAGTGATTAAAAAAGACTTCCCCTTGTATTGATCCAAATAAAAGTATCCCTTAGCCTTCTTTTTAATATTTAGGTAACCACCATATTTATCAAAGCTCTTTGTTTTTGAAAAAAGTTGTTCATCAGTTGAATGAAGATTAATAGACATAAATATTACTAGTGCAACTATAATTGAAAATTTTTTATTTAAAGTTCCCATTTGACGTCCTTTTATTGTTTAGTTCAAGGTCATATATTTTATTATAAGACTAAGTGTTAAGTCTAGAAATAGCCGAGACTATCAAAGCTGTATCTAGAACTGTCATTGCTTTTTTTTCTAAAGCCAGGTAGTGTGATTCTACAATCTCTCTAAAGGCCGCAGGTGATAATAGGCGAGATAAAAGCCAATGAGTTGAAAGTTAAGGTTACCCCCCCCCAAAATCAGCTAGGCTATAGCGAAATATATCTTTTTGTTTTAAAGCTAACATAGAACTCTCCTAATTAGAGGAAACTAAGGGTTGACAGAGCCGAATACTATTTTTTTTAGTGAAAGCAGGCCTTTTATTTGAGGCATCAAATTCGACGAGCGTGAATACATTTTTCCACATGAATAATCCTTATGTTTAGTTATCTCAATATTGATAAACATATAGCTATTCAAAAAGATCATCAATTATAATAAATGGTTATTTTATTAATCAAAATGAAACATCGATTAGGATTGACTTACTAATGGATGAGCTCGTCTGAGACGCTTAAAAAATATTTTTATATAACTGATGAGCTCGTCTGAGACGCTTAAAAAATATTTTTATATAACTGATGAGCTCGTCTGAGACGCTTAAAAAATATTTTTATATAACTAATTTACAGTAGTTTATGCAAAAAGAATAACGCTAAATTTGGCGTATAAATTTGCACTAATAAAAATTAGCGTATTAATTATCTCCGAAATGAAAGGAGATAAAAATGAAACGCCGATATGATTTGGAAAGTGATGTGGTTTTCTATCACGTTATTATCAAGGTGCCGGATAATACCTTAGGCAATACGGCTTATGCCTTTGATCATAAGCATAAGTCTTATTTACGTGATTTACTTTTCTGGTTGGAAAGCATTTATGAATTAGAAGTGATTAACTACTGCATAATGAGTACGCATGCTCATTTCGTAATACGCAAGGAACGTGAATCTAAACTGAGTTTCAAGGATGTAGCCTACCGCTTTAAAAAGTATAAGTCACTCAAAGAAGTTCCCGATGCTAGAACTTGCGAAGTACGCAAATTTGCTAAGCGTTTAAATGACCTTGGGGATTTTATGGGCAACCTACAGAAGCGATTCACAGCCTGGTATAATCAACAATTTGAAAAGCGTAGAAGAGGGCAGCTTTTTAATCATTGTTACAAAGCAATTCAGCTCAAGAATAGTAAAGCCTTACTAAGGTGTTTGCAATACATCGAACTCAATCCAGTTCGAGCTCATATGGTGAACAATTCAGCGGATTATGAGTTTTGTTCTTTTAGTGAAAGTAATAGAAAAACTAAGCTGGGCTTAATTATGAAGAATAAGCTTATTGCAGCATTAAATGAATTTGGCTTTGGTGATTTAAGTGATGCAGAAGTATACAAAATCTATTCTGATATCTTATGTGATTTAACTTTATTTAAGAGCGAAGAATACAATCGAGACCCAGAGCTAAACTTGATATACTCTCAGAGTTCTTGCTGGTCTACCGGACGATCAATATGCCTTTTAAAAGATAGTTTCATTATCGAGAAAGATAGAATTCATAAAGAAGTATTTATTGCTTAGAGTGATTTCTTGCACGCTCGGACCGATGACGCTGCGATCTAATTTTAAATGTTGAATGTTTAATTGAGGGAACCACTAATCCACACTAATTGACTCTAATTTTTCTGTGTACTTTCGTGTTTTTCAGTGCTTAGATTCTTACCACTAATAACTATCAACTAGTAACTCAGCGGAGCGTTCACTCAGCAAAGCGGTCTTTCTATCCGCAATTGCCAAGCAGGAGCTTGGCGGTCCCAGGGTGGAGCTCCAATTTTTAATTCTCAATTTTTAATTTTTAATTATCTGAGTGATGAGCTCGTCTGAGACGCTTAAAAAATAATTTTTAATTATCTGAGTGGTGAGCTCGTCTGAGACGCTTAAAAAATATTTTTATATAACTAATTCACAGTAGTTTATGCAAAAATAATAAAGCTGGGTCGCTGCGCTTAAATTTTTAATTCTTAATTCTTAATTTTTAATTGAGGGAACCACTAATCCACACTAATTGACTCTAATTTTTCTGTGTACTTTCGTGTTTTTCAGTGCTTAGATTCTTACCACTAATAACTATCAACTAGTAACTCAGCGGAGCGTTCACTCAGCAAAGCGGTCTTTCTATCCGCAATTGCCAAGCAGGAGCTTGGCGGTCCCAGGGGGGAGCTCCAATTTTTAATTCTCAATTTTTAATTATCTGAGTTAATCAGTGAAATCTGTGGATGAAGTGTTGTCCGCAATTGCCAAGCTGGAGCTTGGCGGTCGTGCGCCTGAGAGCGCACACAATCAGTGAGGTGAAAGTCCTCATCAACAAAGGCTGATTATGTTGTAGTCGAACCTAACTGCGTTGTCGTGAGGCGGGGTGGAGAGCAAGGCAAGGCGAAGCAGCAGTCCGTAGGATGACGAACTCGATTCGGCTTTATAGTACTGGCGAGCCTGCGATCGCGTGGCGAAGCTTGGAACGGAATGAAAATAATAATAATAAGGAGTAATTCTGAAGATCCTCTATGCTGAATATCAGCGAGTAGCAAAGCAGTAGAGGAAGTCTATAGAGTGGTTGGAGACGGAATGCGGTGAAGGTTGTGTGACGTTAATTAGGGAGATCTGCATGTGCAGTGCAATAAGGCATGCAGAAGTCAGAGCTCTCATAGTAGCGAAGAAGGCGGTGAAAGCTGTTAGAGCGAAGGAGAGTAGGAAGATGAAACTGAGAAGAAAAGAATGAAGGAGTGAAACAATTGTCAGAGATGACTAAACATACATGGGAGCACTTAGGGCGCACCGAAGAAATTCGTGCGTGGGCCTCGACTTCAGTCTGGACAGATCAGATGCTGGGAACTCTTGAAACAAGAGTTGAAGGTAAGAAATGGTATAGCTTAATAGATAAAGTAGCGCGAGAAGTAAACCTTATAGAAGCTTGGGAATCTGTTCGTGCAAACGGCGGGAGTCACGGGGTGGATATGGTGAGCTTGGATCGTTACGAATCAGAGCTAGAGCACAATACAAAGCAATTGATGAAGCAACTGCAGGCAGGGACTTACCTGCCACAATGCGTTCGCAGGGTAGAGATCCCAAAAGCAGATGGTAAAACGCGTGCTTTGGGAATACCGACCGTGCGCGATAGAGTTGTTCAGACTGCGCTCAAGAATGTTATTGAACCGATATATGATGTGGATTTTTCTACACAAAGTTTTGGTTTTCGTCCGCAACGTGGATGTAAAGATGCGCTTCGGCGTGTTCATCATCTACTTACGCAGGGACAGCTCTACGTCATTGATGCGGATATTCAAAGTTACTTTGATATGATACCGCACGACAAACTCATGGAACGAGTCAAAGAGAAAATAAGCGATGGCAAGACCCTAGATCTTATAGAAGCTTTCCTCAAAGCAGGAATATTTGATGGGATCAAGGAGTGGGAGCCCGAGAAAGGGACTCCGCAAGGAGGCGTAATTAGCCCACTACTTGCCAATATTTACCTCAATGAATTCGACCACAGGATGACAGCGGCTGGCTTTGAAATCGTAAGGTATGCGGATGACTTTCTGGTGATGTGTGATAATGCGAAATCGGCTAAGCGGGGCTTGCGCAAAATCAAGCGTTGGATGAAGGCTCATGGTCTGAACCTCCATCCCGATAAAACCCGAATTGCCGACATGAATCAGCAGGATGAGTACTTTGAATTTCTAGGTTATCACTTTGAGCGCTCGAAAAGAACGGGCAGGATAAATAGGTGGCCAAGAAAACAGAGTATGGCTAAAATGAAAGACACTGTGCGAAAGCATACGAGGCGTTGTAACTGGCAATCGGTAGAAGAAATCATTAAAGGTCTCAGGCCTAGTCTCAAAGGTTGGTATGAGTACTTCAAACACTCAAATCGTTGGGCTATGCTCGAAGTTGATGCTTTCTTTCGTCGAAGGTTACGAAGTATTATCGCTAAGTACAATCGTAAGAAAGGTTCACATCGCTTTATAGATAACAGGAAATATACCAAGAAATACTTTGCAGAGCTAGGGTTCTTTTCACTGGAAGAGGCTTGGCTATTGGAATCTCAGTCTCTTCGGAGTAAGCATTGACCGGAGAGCCGTATGCGGGAGATCCGCACGTACGGTTCGGAAGGAGGGGAGGCTCCGCAAGGAGCTTTCCCTACCCTTATCCAGGGGGGCGCTCGTTCCGAGCTTAGACTGTAGGAGAGTGATCTATTCCTTAAGAGATAATCATATTGTTTATTCGATAAGTTCTACATAACAGTAATAAGCTGACATGAAGCTGCCGTCGGTCAATTGAAATTCGGTGACGAGTTCAGAGAGTTCCTGTTTGAGTTCTATGGTGAAACTTATTGACTTATCCTGAGTAGATAGCTTGGTACTTCTCTTTTGTCCTTGTATTTCAAGGTGGGCCGATTGCGCATGGATGATTTTGCCTTTGACTCCGCCATCGGAATTGATGGGTTTATCCAGTTCTTTGGGCCAACGACTGAAAGTTATTTTGTATTTTCCAGCTTCAGCAACTTTGAGCATCCATTTACCTCGAGTTTTCATCCCTTGTTCAACCTGGCGATGATTCCAGGGGGTTTTTGAACTTAAAAGATCATGGCTGGTGAGTGTGAGGGGGTTTTCTTTTTCAGAACCAACAATGATTGATGAGTTGAGGTGATGGTCGGCAGAAGTACTCATCCAAAATTGTTCATAAGTCTCTCTTAAACGAGCAACAATTTCCGGGTGTGATTTAGCAATGTCGTTCTTCTGTTCAGGGTCACTGCTTAACTTATAAAGTTCTTTGCCATCCACGAGTCTCCAGTCCTTGTACATGACTGAGCAGCGGCGCCATTTTTCGGGTGTCACAAGACGTTGGTTTTCCACGATTAAAGTTCGCTCAGCTAAGTTATTCTGCTGCGTATAAATTAAATCTTTGAGTGAGCTTCCATCAAGCTTAGGCGTATCGCTTTTTAAAGAGATCATATCGATGAGAGTGGGCAGGATATCGATATGTGCACTTAAGGTGTTAATGTCGCGGTTGCCACCGATTTTACCGGCAGGCCAGCGCATAAAAAAGGGGACGCGATGACCTCCTTCGTATTGCGAGCCTTTTTGCCCTCGCATATTAGCGGTGAAACCTAGTTTTTTCTTAGCTTTTTTGTCGTAGACAATACCTTTAGCTGAGCCGTTATCTGTGGTAAAAATGACCAGAGTATTTTCATAGAGTCCTTCGGCTTTTAGAAATTTTTCGAGCTTGGCAAAATTGTCGTCAATATTTGTGACCATGCCATAAAATGCGGGCTCCGCAATATTTGGGTTGCCGCGATAGGGGGCTTCGTATTCTTCGGGGCAGTTCAGTGGTGTGTGCGGTGCATTCGGAGAAATATAGGCGAAGAAAGGACGCGATTTATTCTTCTTTATAAAGTCAATGGCCTGATCAAACCAAATGTCGGTGCAGTAACCCTCAAACTTCTTCCACTTGCCATTCACTAAATAAGTATCGTCAAAATAATCGTTGCCGAAATAATCAGGAGTCTGATGAATTCCACCGGCACCGTGAATCACCACCTGATCAAAACCACGATCTTGGGGACGGAAGGGGTAGGAATCACCTAAGTGCCATTTGCCGAAGATACCGTTAGTGTAGCCATTATCTTTGAGTACAGAGGCCATGGTTTTTTCTCTACTGCGGAGCATATTCCGACCATTTACTGTATGCCATACGCCATTGCGTCCCGAATACCGCCCCGTCATAAGTGCGGCTCGAGTAGGGGCACATGTGGGGTCCACATGATAATTATTGAGTCTTAAACTTTCACTGTGAAATTTATCGAGATGAGGAGTTTTAATCCAAGGATTTCCATGACAAGCTAAGTCACCATAGCCCTGATCGTCAGTGATGATTAGAATGATATTGGGCTTGTCAGCCATTAAAGAAAGACTTGTAATAAATATAATAAAAAGAGTTTTGAACATAAGGAACCTTAACTTAGATAATTGACACTGCAGTGAATTTACAGGATGAGACGCTGCATTGATAAAATAATGGACATCAAACTCAAACATTTGTCTAAAAAACAATTTCGTAAATGTATACAAATTAAAATTACCCGCCATGGGTGCGCCAAGCACTAGTTTGGCAATTGCGGATAGAAAGACCGCTGGGCTCAAAGATCGTTCGCGTTGCTCACTGCAGATCGCTCATTACATTCGCTGCAGATCGGGCTTTGCCCTGCAGATCGCTCATTACATTCGCTGCAGATCGGGCTTCGCCCTGCAGATCGCTCATTACATTCGCTGCAGATCGGGCTTCGCCCTGCAGATCGGCTCGAAGAGCCTGCAGTTACCTGCCACCTGTCATTTTAGTGCCAATTAGTGTGGATTAGAGCACTATGCCGTTCCTTCAGAACTCGTGATTTTCCTTGTTTCACATATACCTAGCTCTCACGAGCTAGGCTAATTTATACCGTGCTTTCAGAACTCGTGATTTTCCTTGTTTCACATATACCTAGCTCCACGAGATAGGCTAATTTATACCGTGCTTTCAGAACTCGTGATTTTCCTTGTTTCACATATACCTAGCTCTCACGAGCTAGGCTAATTTATGCCGTTCCTTCAGAACTCGTGATTTTCCTTGTTTCACATATACCTAGCTCTCACGAGCTAGGCTAATTATAAGGGTAGGGAAGACTCCTTGCGGAGTCTCCCCTCCTTCCGAACCGTACGTGCGGTTCTCCCGCATACGGCTCTCCAGTCAGTGCTTACTCCGAAGAGACTGAAATTCCAGTTTCCAGGCTTCCTCCAGTGAAAAGAAGCCTAGATCTGTAAAGTAGGCTTTATTGTATTTACGAGTATCAATCATGCGATGAGAACCTTTCTTGCGATTATATTTGGCTATAATACTGCGCAGTCTTCTGCGTGTAAATTCATCTATACCTCGCATTGCATACACAGTGGAGTGCTTGAAGTATTGATACCATCCGAGAAGATTTGGCCGAAGGTAAGCAATTATGTCCTCTATTGAGTCCTTATTGCTTCTCCTCGTTTTCTTGCGTATGGCATCTTTGCATTTCTTCAGGCTCTGCTTCCTTGGCCAACGTTTAATGCGATGTGTATTTCGCGTTCTCTCGAAATGGTATCCGAGAAACTCGAAGTACTCGCACTTCTCTGTCATGTCGGCAATTCGCGTTTTTTCTGGATGAAGTTTCAGCCCATTGGCTTTCATCCACCTTCGCGTTTTGCGCAATGCCCTTTTGGCTGATTCTTTACTTTTACACATGATCAGGAAATCGTCTGCATAGCGCACTATCTCGAATCCAGCCTCGGTCATCTTGTGATCAAAGAGATCAAGATAGATATTTGCTAACAGAGGACTGATAATTCCTCCCTGCGGTGTACCTTCTTCAGGTTCCCAATGTTTGAGACCATCAAAGATATTGGCTTTGAGGAATTGTTCGATCAGATCAAGAATTTTACCATCAATGATCTTTTCCTTGACTCGACTCATGAGTTTCTCATGTGGTATAGTATCGAAGTAGCTTTGGATGTCGGCATCCATAACATAGAGATAGCCCTGCTTTAACAATTCATTCACTCGTCTAAGTGCATCCTTGCAACCCAGCTTTGGACGAAATCCAAAACTGTAGGGCGAGAAGTCGATATCGAATATCGGCTCTATCACATGTTTCAGAGCTGTTTGAACTACTCGATCACGCACTGTGGGTATTCCCAAAGGTCTGGTCTTTCGACCATCACCTTTTGGGATTTCCACTCGGCGCACTGCACTGGGATCATACCTTCCATCTTGCAGTTCTTCGAGAAGCTTAGCATTATTATACTCCAGCTCTGATTCGTAGCGCTCGATTGATACCATGTCCACTCCATGTTTGCCCTTATTTGAACACACTTTCTCCCAAGCCTCCATAATATTATTCTTACGCATCAGCTTATCTGATAAGCTGTACCACTTGCCTCTTTCAACTCCTCTATGAAGAGTTTTCAGCATCTGATCCGTCCAGACAGAAGGTGACGCCCACGCTTGTATTTCAACAAAGCGTTCATCTCGTCGTAATATTTGTTTAGCCATTTCTGACATTCTTATATTCCTTCTATTCTTTTCTTCTCAGTTTCACCTTCCTGCCCCCCTTTGCTCCAGTGACTTTCACCACCTTCATCGCTACTATGAGGGCTCTGACTCCTGCGTGGCGGATTAATCCGTACTGCCCACACAGGTCTCCCTACTTGATCCACAACACCTTCACACCATTCCGTCACCAAACACCTGTCAGCGTCTATACACCGCTTTTCTTTCCGCCTTTCTTCAGCGTGTATAACTTGAGCAGTTGGCTTACTTCGCCCTCAGGCTACGCAGCTCTTCCTCCCGCTCTCTGGTCTTCGCCATGATATAGCAGGCTCGACACCCTGACCGGCCGAAACGCGTTCGTCATCCTACGGACTGATATTTCGTCTAGGCCCTACTACCCACCCCGTTTCACAACGACGCAGTTGACTTCGACTACAGGGCTGACGGTCAACCCTGACGAGGTCTTTCACCTCGCTGATGTTGTGTACGCATAGGCGTACTATACCGTGCTTTCAGCACTCAAAAGTAAATCTAATTCATCGCCAGATTAATAGCTTGGCAATTGCGGATAAGACTTCATCCACAGATTTCACTGATTAACTCAGATCATTTAAAATTTCTATTAAAATTATTAAACCGCCCGCGGGGGCTCCCCGCATCCCGCTGATAAGCGATAAACATTATAATAGTAAAAGCCAAAAGAAAAATCACTTGAGCTTACCGACTGAGTATAAATTTTATGATGAGTCTTTTTGAAATTATTTGAGTGATTTGTCTAAACTCTCATAGATCTTTCGTCTTCTGTTTAAACTAATCTTATTGAGAGGCATAATGAAAAAATTTACACTGATAGAATTACTCGTGGTGATCGCCATAATCGGTATTTTATCGTCCCTACTTTTACCAGCTTTAGGAAAAGCTAGAAAGAAGTCTCAGACGACGGTTTGTATGAATAAACTCAAACAAATTTCCATGGCTGCCTTTATCTACTCAGAAGAGTCCGATGATTATGCCCCCCTCAATGAGGGAGGGAGTCCTTGGGGTAGAAAACTCTCTCTGAATAATTATTTACCTGAAATTGATATAAGCAATAAGAGTAATATCTACAGCTGCCCAGAGGGTGCCGATTTAATTGATTACTGGGGGATGAATTATGCCATGAACTGGCGTCTTGGCTATGATAATGGAACAGATGAACAAACTGGGTTCCACGAGAATTTTTCAATTTTGAGTACTCATGCGTCTGAAACTGTCTTTTTTATGGATGCTTACAATAATAATGCAATCATGTGGAGAGGTGGGCTCGATGAAAATGCCGTTTATAATACTGGACCAGGCTTAAATGTGGCTCGCCATGCAAATAAGGGTAATGTATCTTTTCTCGATGGTCATGTAGAGTCGCGTACAGGTGAGCAGTGGCTGTATATGGGTTCAGTTACTGACTCCGATGAAATCTGGAAGCCATAAGTTTTTTGATATAATTTAACTTTTTTTGTCTAAACTTATTTCTTCCTTACGTCTCAGCTTATATATTGAAGCTAACTGAGAGATGTTATGAAAAAGTTTACACTTATAGAATTATTAGTCGTTATTGCCATTATCGGGATTTTAGCCTCGATGCTTTTACCCGCCTTGGGCAAAGCCAGAGAACGTTCACAAGCAGCTGTCTGTGTGAACAAACTTAAACAGATTAGTCTAGCCGCTTTAATGTATTCCGATGATGAGGATAATTTTGCGCCCATAAATGAAAATAGTGACCCTTGGGCGAAAAAATTATCGATTAATGACTTTTTGCCCGCGATTGACCTCGACGATACTTCGAACATATATAAGTGTCCAAATGGAGCGGATATAACGGATTACTGGGGGATCAATTACGGGATGAATTGGCGACTGGGTTGGGATAATGGCGTTGCTGTGCAAGAGGACTGGCATGCTAACCTGAGCTTAGAATCAACTCACGCTTCCTCAACAGTATTTTTTCTCGATGCCTATAATAATAATGCTATCCTCTGGAAAGGCGGTTTAGATGAAGATGCCGTTTATAATGTAGAAGAGGGGTTTCGCGTCGCACGTCATCAAGGTAAAGGTAACGTGGCATTTATAGATGGCCACGTTGAAGCGACTTCAGCAATACAGCTGCTTTATATGGCCTCAAAGAATTACCGAGATGATACTTGGACACCCTAATATCTCTTAGTTCTCGATATAATATCTGAACTTGTGTACGGGAACTCATTATTGTGAATAAATTTCTTTTTTAGAGTACTTTACTTGAACAAAGACTCAAAGAGCCTTTATCTTTAGCTGTACTATATGAGTGAAGCATTCGTTCTATTCATTCATCTTATTAGCTTTTAAAAGTGAGCCTTACGCAATAATGGACCTTTCAAAGAAATTACAGAATTTAGATGAATTAGAAAGCGAATTTAGTGAACAACTAAATTTAAGAGATCTATACGACTTCACGAATTTAGATGAAAATGAAATGTGTGAAGTCACACCTCTCTTAAGTTCCTTGCGCATTGACCGTCAACGTTATGGAGAAGTTCTATCTTCAGTGAGTGGAGGTGAAAAAAGAATTGATCGCGTTTATGATTTTTGCGCAGGTCGCGAAGTTGCCTTAGCGAGCTCCCTAAAAGAAGACAATCAAATAGATTACGAAGACTTTTTGCGAGAAGCGCGAATCACTGCTCGTTTACAACACCCTAATATTATGTCGATTCATGACATCGGACTTAATGATCAGGGCCAGCCTTTTTTTACCATGGATTATATTTCTGGGCAAAGTTTAGGACAGCTCATTAAAAATCAGGCACTAAACAAGTCGCCTAAAATCAGTTTAAATGAACTTTTAGATATCTTCATTAAAGTTTGTGATGCCATGGCCTATGCCCATTCCAGGGATGTTATCCATCTCGACCTCAAGCCAGATAATATAAATGTGGGTGACTTTGGTGAAGTAATTTTGTATGACTGGGGCTTGGCAAAAATTGTTAATACTAAGCCCACACCCACCAACTCTCACCAGGAAATAGAGGACCTCGAAATCCTTAATGATTTAACTCTCTCTGGGCTCATTAAGGGAACTCCTGGGTACTTGGCACCCGAACAAATTGGTGATGATTGTGAAAAAAGTACTTTGACCGATGTTTATGCTTTGGGCGCCATTCTTTACACCATACTTAGTACAAAAGCACCTGTAAACGCAGATGATTTAGAAGAACTCATTTGCAAAACAAAGCAAGGGCTCATTATCCCTCCAGAGCAGATGTCACCGGACCGAAATATCCCGGCTAGCTTGAGTGCGGTGGCGATGAAAGCTTTATCCCTTGAAATGAGTCATCGTTATCAATCAGTGGATGAACTTCGTGAAGAAATTGTAAAATTTAAAGATGGCTATGCAACCGAGGCTCAGCATGCGTCAACTTGGGTACAGATTCAACTCTTACTGAAGCGACACCAGAAAACGGTAAGCCTAAGTTTTATCTTTCTTTGTCTACTCTTTGTTTTTGCCATTTACTCATTCATACGCATTAGTTCTGAAAAGAATCAGGCACTCCTTGCACAGCATAAAGCAGAAGAAAATTTCCGCCTCTATAAGATTGAAAACGAACTCAAACAAAAGCTTGATAAAGATTTGCGTTCGGTCGTGCACCAAAGTTCGCTTGGTGGACATTACGAAACGACACGGATCATGATTGAGTCAGTGGATAAAGCCCTATCGGATCCCGATAGCGACTTAGATAAGAATCAACTTTCGAGTTTTAAAGGAGACTTACATTTTACTCTGCAAGAATTCAATCAAGCAGCAAAATCCTATGAGGGCTTAAATACAGAGCTCCACAAAATAGCGAGTGATTATGCAAAGATAAAAAGTGATGATCAAGCTCTTTTGACTAACCATCAATTGGGTGATTTACTAGAACGTTTTATCAGTTTTCAAGATAAGCACGTGGCTTACCAAACCTTTTATTATCACGTCCTGCGAAGTACAGATGATTCGCCGCAATCATATCTAAAAGCCGTTAAAAATATTTTAGATTTACTCAACAATGTGGCCCACTGGACTTACGAAGGCTTTGACTTGGAGAGTGATCAGTCGGGGCACCTCAGCTTGAGGGGGGCACCTTACCAAATGTATATTTTACCGATTGCGACAGAAAAACCTTTTAATGCATTGAGTCCACTCAAGGTAAATTCACTCGACCTCAGAAATAGTCGTACCGATGATCTTGAGCGGCTCTTGGGCCTAAAACTACACACCATAGATATCCGTTGGACTAAAGTTAGATTCGAAAAATTTCGACTTCTTCAGGATAGGGTTGACCTAAAAAAAATAATTATTATCCCCGGACAATTTGACGCTAAAGACCTCAAGCAAATGCGTAAGAATATTATTGTCGAAGAAAGAAAAGGCCCGGATCAAAAGTAGACTCCGAGCCATTTCTTATTTAAATATTTTGTGAAGCATTTTTAGCTTCCCAAGTTCGCTTTCCTTGTTCGTGCAATTGTGGATCTAACTCATGTAAGATTAAGGCAATTTTTTCATATGCGGCCTTTCTTTCATTAAAAATATTCTTTAATTCTTCGTTTTGATTTATGAGCTTAGGGAGAGACTTGCTTAATTTTTCCCAGCGTTTATCTGCCTCAATTTCTTTTAATTTCGGTTCAATGATCATCGCGTGTGTCATGAGTTTTTGACTTAATTCTTTTGTTCGAGCATTGAGTTTGCTAAGTTCAGTATTGTTTTGACTATGTTTTTCCATAGATTGCTTGCGCATTTCTTTATATTTTTCATTTTCGCTTTTGTAATCAGCGGCAAAAATAGTGGCCGAACTCGTGAGGCATAAAATAGCTAAAGTAAGTTTTTTCATTTTGTAATCCTTATTTTTATCAACCCGTTTTGGGTCAGTTAGAATGATAAGACTTCTCCAAGTACTAATTTTAGACAAGGACTGTCCAAAAAAGTGGTTTCATTGAGTCTGTTATTAAAGAGAACATTAATTTAAAGGACTTTATGAAACGCTTTTTTTATCTTCTAGCTATATTTAACTGTGTCTTGCTAGCGGCAGAGAAACCCAACATTTTATTTATTTTTGCAGATGACCAAGCTTACGAAACCATAGGTAATCAGACGGAATGCCAAACCCCGCATCTCGATAAGTTAATGAACGCAGGAGTGAACTTTACCCACGCTTATAATATGGGGGCATGGAATGGTGCCGTTTGTGCTGCGAGTCGTGCCATGTTGAACTCAGGAACATTTGTCAACAGGGCGCAGAAGGGGATTCGGCAATACCCCCATTGGTCAGAACTCATGTCTAATGCGGGTTATAAAACTTACATGACGGGGAAATGGCATGTTCCGGGTGCACCTCGTTTTGATGTGGTCAAAGATCCACGACCTGGAATGCCGAAACAAACTGAAGAGGGCTACAACCGTCCCTTAAACCCCGAAGCTTATGCAAAGGGCTGGAAACCCTGGGATAAGTCTAAAGGCGGCTTTTGGGAGGGGGGTGTACATTGGACAGAAATTGTCACCAATCATGGTATTGACTTTATTGATGAAGCCAAAAATGATGACAAACCATTCTTTATGTATATCGCTTATAATGCTCCCCATGACCCTAGACAAGCTCCCAAAGAATTTGTGGATATGTACCCCTTGGAGTCAATTTCTGTACCAGAAAATTTCTTAGCTGAATATCCGGATAAAGAGCTGATTGGCTGTGGACCGCTGCAGCGTGATGCACGCCTAGCACCCTTTCCTAGAACTGAGTATGCAGTGAAAGTCAATCGCCAGGAATACTTTGCCTGCATTAGCTACATGGATGCTGAAATTGGAAGGCTACTAAAAGCCTTAGCGGATTCGGGTCAGGCAGATAATACCATTGTGATTTTTACTGCAGATCATGGCTTAGCCGTAGGACGTCATGGCTTTATTGGCAAGCAAAATATGTATGATCATAGTGTTCGCGTTCCCTTTCTAATTTCGGGGCCTGGAATCAAAAAAGCTCAAAAAATATCAAGTCCAATTTACCTCCAAGACGCCATGGCCACATCTCTTGACTTAGCGGAAATTAATCCACCTAAGCATATCGAGTTTAAAAGTCTGTTGCCCCTCATTCGCGGAGAGCGCAAAGTTCAATACGAGCGTATTTACGGGAAATATATTGATCATCAACGCATGATCACGAAAGGCGACTGGAAATACATCGTTTACCCTCATGCCAAGAGAGAGATTTTATATAATCTCCAGAAAGATCCCAAAGAATTACAGGACCTCTCCAATAAGCCTGAGTATGCCTCTATATTGGCAAGTCTTAAAAAAGACTTAAAAGTCTTACAGAAAGAAATGGGAGACGATTTTGATATCGAAAATCCACTACCTTTCTGGGATCCCACGATCAAGAAAAACAAAAAGCGTTCGGGAAGTCATTAGTAGTGATAAAAGACTAAATTGTGCTTAATAATTTTATAGCCACTAAATTTTAAACTCAATAGATAGCTTTCTTCAACTTATTGAGTAACAAGGTTGAAATTTTCTCGCTTTTCTACAAAGACGCTGTCTAAAATTAATCATTGCGGATGTCTTATAGAGTAAAACTGTTAGAAAAAATGTTAAAGATTGTAGTTCGTGTAAGAGACTAAACATTTTTGACGTATAATAGATAAAGTAGGTGAGCACTTATGAATATTAAAAAATATACGCCCATAGATCGTCGAACTTTCCTCAAAGGAGCTGGGGGCGTCGCTCTGTCCTTACCTTTATTGGAATCGATGGCCGCCTCAGAAGAAGATCTAAGTTCACCAACACGCATGATTTGTGGCGCTGTATTTTATGGTTTAATGCCGAAGTTTTTTAATCCTGTTGAAGTGGGAAAGGATTATCAACTGACGCCTTTATTACAACCTTTATCTCAGCACAAACAAGACATGACAGTCTTTAGCGGTTTGGATCACAATATGGGTGGTGGGCATCACAGTACACGCTATTTCCTCAATGGCATTCAAATCTCTCAGGCAGCTGCTTTCGAACAGGGCAATATTTCAGTGGATCAGAAAGCGGCAAACTTCATAGGTACACAAACGCGTTACCCCTCATTAGTTTTAGGTGCCACAAGCAATGACTTTAATTTAATCTCTTGGTCAGAAAATAGTATTCCAAAGGCTCAAGTTACTAAGGTATCTGAGCTCCATAGAAAACTGTTTAGCCAACTAGGACCTCGTCAAAAAGCGAAATTTGAAAAGAGTTTGAATGACAAAAACTCAATTTTAGATCTCGTTCGTCAGGATGCCCGCAAACATCAGGATAAATTCAGCAAGGCTGATAAAGAAAAACTGGATCAATACTTCACTTCCATTCGCGAGTTAGAGAAAAGAGCTAAACAATCACGCAATTGGCTAGATAAACCCAAGCCAAGTACGGATTATGTTTTATCTGACGAGGTTGATTCTTTAGATATTGCTCAGCGTATGAAGTATTATTATGACCTCATGGTTTTAGCTTTACAGACTGATTCAACTCGAGTGATTTCTTTGAGTTTCTCTGCTTTGGGACCAAATTATGGTGGCTTCACTGGTGTAAGTCACGACTACCATAGCTTATCCCATCACGGGAATGTTCCAGAGACCATGGAGGAGTTATTAATTATCGAAAAGGCATATATGGAAGGCTTCGCTTATTTTCTCGACAAGCTGAAGCAAATTAAGGAACCTTCGGGCAAAACTTTGTTTGATTCAACTATGTCGCTCTTTGGCTGTGGCATGAGTAGCGGCAATTCTCATAGCAACCGCAACTTACCTGTTGTTCTTGCTGGTGGGGGTTTTAAACATGGTGAACATAAAAAATATGCGCGCAGTAATGGTCGCTCAGTCGAATTAAATAATTTGTATTTATCCATGCTACAAAAATTTGGACTCAAAATAGATAAGTTCAATACTTCCACAGGAACTCTAAAAGGTCTGGAGTGGACTTAATGAAATACATTTTTATAATCAGCCTTCTTACATGTTTTACAGGCTTTTCTAGTGAACAGAATACTCATATTAAGGCAGAAGTCCTCAAGCCTTTCCTAGAGACTTATTGCATAAGTTGTCATGGAGAAGAAAAGCAAAAGGGCGATGTCCGACTCGATCAACTCTTCAGCAAAAAAGCTGATGGAAGCGAGAGTATTAATTTAGCCTCAGAAGAAGTCCTCTATAATTTAGGCGATATACTCGACCAACTTCACCTAGGAGAAATGCCGCCCAAGAAAGCTGATAAGCATCCTAGTTCTAGTGAAGTTAAAGATATAACAGATTATTTGAGCACAAGCTTATTGGCATTAGAAGAGAGCAAAAAGAAATCGGGCACGGTGATGCGACGCCTCACTATTCAAGAATATAAAAATACTGTCCGAGACTTACTTGGTATTGATACTGAATTACTTGACTACACCAAAAAATTCCCTGCAGACTCTGATGTTCATGGCTTAAAGAATATCGGAGAAAGTCAGTTCATGTCTGAAGTCCATTTAGACGCCTATTTAGATGCCGCCAAAAAGTACCTGGAAATTGCTTTTCAGTTTGGTCCGCGACGAGAAGCCAAAGTCACTTCTCTAAAACCCGAAGATTGGGGCTTAGATAAAAAAACTAATGGCGATTGGGTTTTTAAGTTCAATAATCAAGATCAATTCATTGATATAGGTTCGGGTTCACGCTTACTTTCAGATAAAAATTCTCTAGCAACGGCACCAAAGAAACTTATTTATCGACGCCATCATATTCGCTCGGGTTATTATAAAGTTCGATTAAGTGCTGCTGCAATTAATCGTTTAACTCATCCCTACGACCCCAAAATGATTCCTTGTGATTTATCCGAGCCCATGCAGCTCGGCATTTATGTGGCTGACTCCCATGTAGGAATCAGTCCTTCTGGTGAAGCGAACCGTAAATTAGTAAAAGTTTATGAACTCACTGATAATCATAAATCTGACTATGAATTTACCCTTTGGCTCAACAAGGGCGAATTCCTGTTTTTTAACTGGCAGAATGGACCGAGTATATCTGATAGTTGGATGCGTTATGTGGTGGCAAAGTATCATGACGATATAACTTATTCAGCAAAGCAGGGGGCTCACCGCTACACCATTACGGGGAAAAATGCTGTGCCTGGACGAATGGTTTCCGAATCTTGGAAGGGACCCGTGATTCGTATGCATAGCTTAGAACTCGAAGGACCCTTAGATAACTTACCCACCGCCAATGATCGCTTTTTAGCTGGTCAGCGTAGCAATCTATTTATCGCTAAGGGAATAAAAGACTTTGCAGAAAAAGCTTATCGTCGACCACTAAAAGAGGGTGAAATGGATCCCTATATCACGATGGCACGTAGTTTGATAGCTGATAAAAGAAAATCAATGCGTGAAGCCTTCATCATGACCATGCAAGCGATCATGGTTTCTCGTGATTTCCTCTACCTCACGGAAGATCAACAAGAGGGCGATAAGATCAACTCTTATCAAATGGCGAGTCGTCTTTCCTATGCTTTGTGGGGTTCTATTCCCGATGAAGAACTTTTAGATTTAGCCAAAAAAGACCAACTAGATGATAAAGAGATCATGAGAGCTCAAGTCAAGAGAATGTTACGAAATCCCAAAGCCAACTATTTCACTAAGGCTTTCTCTGATTCTTGGCTACAACTATCAAAGCTCGGTATCATGGCCCCAGATAAGAAAAAGTTCTTTAATTATTACCGTGATGATCTTGAGCGACTCATGAAAAAAGAAAGTTATATGTACTTTGATCACATCTTAACAAATAACCTTCCTATAGCCGAGTTTATTGACTCTAATTATAGCTTCCTCAATAAACCATTGGCCGAGCTCTATGGCGTTCCTGGAATAGATCAATCAAATTTCAGAAAAGTGCAGTTTTCTGAAAAGAGTCAACGCGGTGGACTTATGGGACAAGCGGGTATTTTGACCGTTACGGCTAATGGCGTTGATACCTCGCCCGTCATTCGAGGGGTATGGATATTAGAAAATATACTCGGTACTCCACCTGCACCTCCTCCCCCTGATGTTGAAGCTCTAGAGCCGGACATACGTGGTGCCAAGACTTTGCGCGAGCGTTTATCAAAACATCGCGATGTTGAAACCTGTGCTGATTGCCATGCCAAGATTGATCCCTATGGCTTTCCTCTAGAATATTATGATCCCATTGGAGAGTACCGCCATCAGTACAATAAAAATTATTGGATTCCTCGGAAAAACCTCAAGGTCAAACATAAGGGCAAGAAAATCGATGGGCATTCTATGCTTCCGAATGGTGATGAAGTCCACGATTTAAAAAGTTTGAAAGAATCGCTCGTTAAACGGCAAGATCTTATTGCTCGCAAATTAGCGTTCAAATTATTACAGTATTCAACGGGTCGTCATTTGACCCTGAAGGATAAGCATGAGCTGAAGATAATTTTAAATCAGAGTGCGGAAAATAAGTACCGTTTTCATGACTTACTTTTAGAGGTATTGAGCTCGGATTCTCTTAGTAGGAAGTAGTTACTCGAGTTCTTTTCTGAGACGAGCGACTTCCTCGATCAGCTTCGCCTTTACACGACCTCTCAAACGATAAACCGATTGACTTTGAATATCGAGAATGGTGGCAATCTCCTCTAATTCTTTTCCCTGGACTGTAAGCTTGAAAGCTTCGATTGCCTTGCCGGAAAAAGCTGGGGCAATATTTTTCAGTGCCTGGTTCGTCAGGTAGTTTTCCCATTCTCGAGTGGCGATTTCATCAATTTCGGGGAGTTCACTGCTGTGCAGATCAACTGCCTTATCCGCAACGTGTTCAAGCTTGCCTTTATGGCGCATCTTTTTACGCAAAAAGTCAGTTATACAATTTTTTGTGATTGTTGCTAAATAACTTCTAAAACGACGAATCTCACCTTCATCCATTTCGGGAAGGCGATTCCATAAACGCAAGAGTATATCCTGCATGATATCGCCAGCGTCATCTTTGTTTAAGCCGGAACCACGAATAATGGCATAGATGTATTTGTTATAGACCTGAAGGAATTCTTCCCATGCATTTTCGTCGTGTTGGTTTTTGACTTTTTGAATGAGTGTTTGACGAGTTTTGTAGACGTCTTCCATAGATAATCCTGAGCTTTGAATAAGTCAAATACTATACTTGGGGAATGAATCAGATGTCAAGCTCGATACTTAAGGAATTGCTCACATGAAATAAAATTAAAAAGCTGTCTAAAAGCTTTATGGCTCTTCGTCTCCTAGATGAACTGAATCAAATAATAAACGGAGAATACAATGAAATTTGCTAAGTTTTTACTTAAACTGAGCTTTGCAGCGGGAAGTTTTGCGGCGATCGCAGCAGAGCAACCTAATATCTTGTTCATCATGTCTGATGATCACACAACACAAGGCATAGGAGCTTATGGTGGGCGCCTCGCTAAATTTAACCCCACTCCAACCATCGATACCTTAGCAGAAGAGGGTGCTTTACTCAGCAACACTTTTTGTACAAATGGTATTTGCACCCCGAGTCGGGCTTCAATTATGACCGGTCAGTATAGTGCGGTGAATGGAGCTCCCATTCTTGCGGATTCACTTCCGAAAGAAAAGCAATACCTTGCACAAGAAATGAAAAAAGCGGGCTATAGTACGGCCGTAATTGGTAAGTGGCATTTACACGATCGACCCGATGCCTTTGACTACTACAAAGTACTGAAAGGACAGGGTAAGTATTTTGATCCTAGTTTTTTTGAAACGGGTAAAAAAGGCATGGTGAAAATGCAAGGACATAGCTCAGATTGCATCACCGATTCCGTTTTAGATTATCTAGAGAATCGCGATAAAACTAAACCCTTCTTCCTTAAGTATCATTTTAAAGCACCTCATGATATGTTTGAAAATGCTCCGCGTTATGACTCCTATCTAAAGGATGCCGTCATCCCCGAACCAGCCAATATGTGGGAGCGTGGTAATCATGGCTCAATTGCTACTCGTGGTCACAATGATGAATTAATTCATAAAATTGGTACATCAATTGGCAAGCGTAACCCTCGTAGAAATATGGGTTTAGATTTGAGTAAAGTTTTTCCTGATGAAGCCATTAGTCAAGAACTAAGTGATAAACAATATAAGAAACAAGCTTACCAAACTTATATCAAAAAATATTTGCGTTGTGTCAAGGGTGTCGATGACAATGTGAAACGCGTTGTGGATTATCTTAAAAAAGAAGGTCTCTACGATAATACAGTTATTATTTACACTGGTGATCAAGGCTTTATGCTCGGTGAGCACGACTACATTGACAAACGCTGGGCTTATGAAGAGACCATGCGCATGCCGATGATTATTCGTTATCCTAAGAGTGTTAAAGCGGGTTCAAAGTACGATTTCATTAATGAGAACGTGGACTTTGCTCCCACAATGTTGGATTTTGCGGGCGTCGCAACTCCTGAATACATGCAGGGCAGCAGCTTTAAAGATGAATTGGAGACTGGAAAAGAAAACGCCAGCACAAAGCAAGCAGCTTATTACCATTATTGGATGAACATGTTCCACCATGATAACCCAGCTCATATTGCCATTCGCACAAAGACTCACAAGCTAATTATGTTCTATGGTTCATCATGGTCCAATGAGCCTCTGACACCTCCGGCATGGGAACTTTACGACTTAGTTAAGGATCCAAGTGAGATGAATAATGTTTATGATAAGTCAGAAAACGTCGAACTCATCAAGCAACTCAAAGATCAACTCAAGCAGATGCGTGCGGATTATAAAGAAGACGATAAGAAATTCCCCTTTAATGAAATTATCGAAGATTTCTGGGACTACGATGAAGAAGACCGACGCAAGGCATTAGAAATCTCTAAGAGATTTGCGGCTTCACCCATGAAAGAACGCTATAGCGCCGACTGGGATTCATTGGACTCGCGTCCAGTCCCAGCTTGGTACAATAAAGCTAAATTTGGTATTTTTATTCACTGGGGACTTTACTCAGTTCCAGCTTTTGCTCCCCATGGAACTTATGCTGAATGGTACTGGAATGCACTTAAAGTTAAGCCCGTGGGCAAGAAAGAAATCAAGATGTCTCGTCACCTCAAAGTTAACGAATTCCACAATCGCGTCTATGGCAAAGATTTTGGCTATGAAGACTTCCGCGAGCAATTCACCTGTGAAATGTTCGACCCGAATCAATGGGCCGATATCTTCAAGAAATCAGGGGCAAAATATGTTGTGTTAACTGCCAAGCACCATGATGGCTACACCCTTTGGCCCAATAAAGAAGCTAGTAAATCTTTTGGCATGCCTTGGAATACAGTTGATTCGGGGCCTGGCCGCGACCTTTGCCAAGAACTTGGTGATGCCGTGCGCTCTGTGGGTGGTATGAAGATGGGGTATTACTACTCAATCTGGGATTGGTTCAATCCATATGACGACCGCATTGATATCAAAAAGAAAGCTAAATATATTGACATGAAAAAGCATAATAAATATGTACGTGAAGTCATGTATCCACAATTTCGTGAGCTCGTGAAAAAATATAAACCAGCGCTCATTTTCTCGGATGGTGATTGGTGGGCTGATGACAACTTTTGGCAAACTAAACCACTCCTAGCTCAATTATTTAATGGAGCCATGAATCGTGATGAAGTGGTTATTAACGATCGTTGGGGCAAGGGTCGCGGTAAGCATGGTGGCTATTTTACCACGGAGTATGGTTCGGGTTTCGAGGGCATTGATAAGCCTTGGGAAGAAAACCGTGGCATGGGCCATTCCTTTGGTTTCAACCGCAACGAAGATTACACTCAGTATAATAGCACTCGTAAGCTCGTTTTTATGCTCGTTGACCTCGTAAGTCGCGGTGGTAACTTACTTCTCAATATTGGTCCAACAGGTGATGGCCGTATTCCAGTTGTTATGCAAAATCGTTTAATTGATATGGGCAAATGGTTAGAAGTAAATGGTGAAGCTATTTATGATAGCGTTGTTTGGAAAAAGGCTTGCCAATGGAGTGAAGGAACACTACCCAAATTCACTGCATCTGATTTTAAATCCGGTTTCCCAATCTATGAAATGACCCTAGAACCTAAGCCCGGCAATGCCCACAAAGAGCTCTATTTCACTAAGAAAGCAGATACAATTTACGGGCTTCTTCCCGTCTGGCCAGATAGTGGTAAGATTGAGATCCGCGATATTGAAGTAAGCTCTGATACAAAAGTGACCATGCTTGGTGTAGAAGGACAACTTAAATTTGCCAAGACCGCTAAGGGCATTGAAGTTATCCTTCCTCAACTGAACCCAACTAAACTACCCTGTAAGGATATTTTCACACTGAAAGTGACGAAAGCTAAATAAAATAACTATCAATCACTAAAAAAAGAGCTCTGAAACTTTCAGAGCTCTTTTTATTTGTAGCCTATGAGCGCAAAGAGAAAATAACTCTAATTTCTTTTTAAGATTACATCATATACATCACAAAATTATATTGTCTTGTCAATCTATTTAAAAGAAGTTGATATGCTTTTTCAATGAAACTTTATGAGATTGGTAAAATGATTTTAAATGTACAACCTTGCCCTCTATTTGATTTAAAATCAATACTGCCAAGATGTTTATTCACAATGAAATCATGTGATAGGGCTAAGCCTTGTCCTGTTCCAACTCCAACATCTTTGGTCGTAAAAAATGGATCAAAAACTTTTGTTCTAATTTTATCACTAATGCCAATGCCGGTATCAGAAAACTTTATAATAACGTGATTGTTCTCGGATTTGGTACTGATAGTAATAGTTCCTTGAGTTTTTATGGTTTGTGTATTTATTTGTGCTTCAATTGCATGTGAAGCATTTATAATAATATTTAAGAAGGTTTGAGAAAGATAGCCTGGATAGCACAATATTTCTGGTAAATCTTCGTCAAACGACATTTTAATATCCGCAAATTGATTCCATTGGTTTTTGGATAAAACTACCGCTTCCTTTAATAAAGAATTTATGCTATAACTCACTTTTTTCGCTTGAGATGGGTGTGCCATGACTTTCATAGATTTTACAATTTCACTAACTTTACTTAAACCTTCTAAGCTCCCCTTAAGAGCAGAAGGAACTTCTTCTTTAATAAAGTCTATATCAAGTTCATCATATAGTTCTTTTAGTTCTGATGGATCAGAGTTATTTGATTTTTCTAAGTAAGTCATAATATCTAAATATGAGTCTTGCAAAAACAAACTATAATTAGTTATATATTGAACTGGTGTATTAATTTCGTGAGCAATACCGGAAGCCAATATGCCGATTGAATCCAATTTCTGAGATTGTAGTAGTTGCTGTTGCATTTTTTCTCTTTCTCTAATATCTCTAAATATTAAAGTAAAATATGTCGCATCATCAATGTTAAATTTACTAAGGGATAATTCAATTTTTATCTGCTCACCTTTAGAGTCCTTAAGTAAAGTTTGTTTAACTGAAACTTCATTTCCATCAAATTCATAATTCTCAAACTGAATTCCATCAAGAAAATCATAACATGAAAGGCCTTTTTCGATAGCTTCATCATTCACGGAACTAATTTCTCTAAATGCAGCATTCATTTGAATTATTTGCCCCTTAGAATCTGTACAGATAATTGCATCGGCAGCCGTTTCCATTATGTTGCTAATTCGCGTATTTGCATGTTCAGCTTGTTTAGCTTTGGTCCAAGCAAATTCCTTAGCTTTTTCTAAATCCTTTACATGTTTGCTTAGTATTTCGGCAAGACTTTTTAATTCTATTGGGTTTTCATAGGGGAAATTATCTGATGAAATCTCTTCATTAAGAGCTAATTCTTTTAATAATTTTATGGGCTTAGCGATTGTACTATTTGACCATTTTATCATTAAAAATGCAAATAGCAGGAAAATGGTAGGACAAATAAATATGGTCCTCTTAAAGACTACTTGGCTAGTCTCAATTTTACTTTTGTAATTTAAAATTTCATTAGAGAGAGCTTTTTGATGTTTTTCTAAAGGTAAATATATATCTTGAGTGATTACATCACTCTGAGAAATAATTTCATTCCACTCATTATCATTTAGGCTACGCCTGCCTGGACTATGTACATTAGAGCATAATCTAATAACTCTATTGATTTTATTACTAAGATCTTTAAGGTCGTTCTTAACGTTAAATTGTGTAGTTAAAAACTGAATAGCTTCAGATTGAGCTGCAAGACTATCATAAATATAAGCTTGACGGTTAATAAGATATAAATCGAGAGACATCAACCATTGGTTTAGTAAAATAGTAGTTTCTTTTGTGCGTAGAAATTCTTTTTCTAAAGTCTGAATCTTTTGCTGTTGAATATTAAGTTTGTTAGAATTGTACAAGACAATTCCAACCGAAGTAAAGCCGACTAATGTACACGATATGACAAGTATGATCGTGTAGAAGCTAATCTTCATTAGTTTATAATTTTATTTTTAAATCATTAAGTGATTTTTCTAATTTTGAAATATTTTTATAATCATATGGTTTTTCTTCAAATAAACCAATGTATAAAATTTTAAATTTTTCATTTTCAAAGGTGCCAATGCACGAAGTCTCAGCTTTATCATCAGTTAATTTAAAGTAGGTTTGATTTTCAATTCCTTTAAAAAAATCAAGCCTTGTATTAGGTAAAGTATTGGTGCTATTTGTGAATTTGATATCTTTCAAATCCTTATTAGTGAGTTTTTTTAATCGCAATGATTCAATTTGCTTGGTCCATGAGGCCTCAGTTAAAGCAATAGTTTTGATAGCAGACTTGAACATTATATTTGCCAAAGTTTTTTCATTCGTATTTAAAGTTTTGTATAAATCACTGTTGGCAAATTCATGGAAGGATTCTTTTAATTCAAAAAAATCCTTTTTAACTAACAATTTTTTAAATTCACTTTCGAGTAACTTTGTTTTTGCACTTGTTCTGCAACGTTGAAAATCGAAGTTACAAATGTTGAGCTCCAAATCTAATGCCCATATTATTTCTACTAAACCCCATTGACTTTTTTCGGACCTCGAATGAATTATACCGAGTGGTTGTGAGTCTTTTTTAATCGCATACAAGTTATGCCTTCCAATTTCATAAAAATAAAGTGGGAACCCAAGGTGTTTTTCAACAGTTAAGCGAGTTTCATCATCAACGGTAGAAATGATCGTTTCATAATTTTTACAATCGGGATAAAGGCTGACTATTTTTGCTTGTGGATGCCGAAGAGCACAATAACCTTGTCCATAAACGGAGTTAAATGTTACGGCAATAAATAATATAAAAAGTTTGATCATGATTGACTCCTAAAATCTATAACGTAATTGGAATTCTATTAATTCTTCTTGAACATCCGGGGGAGACTCAAATTCTTTCATAAACTGAGCACTGAGGTTTAACTGATTATTATATTGATAACTTACGCCAAATCCGGCGCTAGACAAATAAGTGTTATTTTCAAGGTTTTGATAAAAGTGTTGCACATAAAACTCAGCTCTTTCATCATAAGTTTTTATATTAAATTCAAGTAAACTACCCAATAAATCATCATCTTCCACTTGCCCGCCATACAACTCAACAAGAATACTTTTGTTGCCTAAAAAATATTCAAAATCTAAGCCTAGAACATCTCTTTTAATAGTTGTTTTATCTTTGAGAATTTCGCCATGAAAAATCGATAGGCCATAAACAAACGTATCATCGTTTAGGGTGCCGATTCGACCAGAAATTGCATAAGGATCCTCTCTGTCTCTATACTTCATACCTGAACCTCTTGTTAATGCAAACTCATAATTCCAATCTTTAAGTTCTTGTCCAACAGCAAAACCCCAATCCATTTTCATACCCATTTTTAGGCCTTGGCCATATTGATGTAAATCACCAAATGTATCTTTGTTGTATTCTCCACCAAAAGGGATTTCAAAATGACCCAATTTAAAGTAAGGCTTATCAACTCCCCACGCATTAATATTTAAAGCAAATGTTCTAAACAAAAATTCCCAGTCGTGGTTGTCATCATAAACTCCAGGAGTTCTGTAGCCATTATCAATCCGATTGATAAATGGCTGAATAGTCAAACTACCAAAGTCCGCACCATCAACAGTTATTATTTTATAAAAATCAATACCAATAAAATGCTGCAGAGTCAACTCATCTGCTTCGTTCCAATATGAACTACGCGAACTTAAATCGAATGACAGCCTACTATTTTCAATACCAGGAAACTCTCTGTCTGCATAAACACTTGTCAGTAAAAAACAAAAGATTAAAAAAAACTTCTTCATATAGATACCCCTAAATATAATAACACCGCTACACAAATTAAATTATTATACTTAAAAGGGGAACACAAACTTTATTTAAAAAAACTTATTAATCACTACATAATTAGCCCTGTAGAATAATAGAAGCTGAGTAAAATCAGCTTTTCATTTCCATTTTAATTCAACTTTGCCAAGACCGCTAAGGAAATTGAAGTCATTATTCCTCAACTGAACCCAACTAAAACACTCTCTAAAAATATCTTCACCCTGAAAATCACTCAGGCAAAATAAATAACTATTAGTTATTACTTCGATAAGGAATCAGATTGAATTGGAGTGCTGTAAGTACGTATTAACTTAGCCTAGCTCGTCAGAGCTAGGATTAGAAGGTAGAGTAAAATGAGAGTCCCGAAGGGACGGCTTAACATAGCCTGGCTCGTGAGAGCTAGGATTAGAAGATAGAGTAAAATGAGAGTCCCGAAGGGACGGCTTAACATAGCCTGGCTCGTGAGAGCTAGGATTAGCGTATGTGATAAATATAGGAGTTCTGAAGGAACGAGTTAAGGCCCTAATCCATGCCTTCGGCATTCACTTCTGTTTGGGTTTGTGATCTCCCAAGGCTGACGCCATTGGGCTAAGTTAAGCCATGCCTTCGGCATTCATATTTGAGTCCCGAAGGGACGGCTTAACATAGCCTGGCTCGTGAGAGCTAGGATTAGCGTATGTGATAAATATAGGAGTTCTGAAGGAACGAGTTAAGGTCCTAATCCATGCCTTCGGCATTAGTGCAGAGAGTTTTTACTCTGCAGAGAACGGATTTGCTCGGAGCTTAATGCCGCATCGAAGAGGTAAACTTCATCTAGGCTTCCAAGAAATGTTTTTGGATTATCTTTATTTAATAAATAATTTTTTGCATCACGTCCCATGAGTAGTTTAATGGACTCGTCACTTTGAGTATCGGTGGCAATAGGCAATACAGATTTTTGGGCAGTTGTTTGTAATTCACCGTCTAGATAAAGAAGAATGTGGCTAGATACGTCGGCTTTTGAACCACCATAAACAACGATTGCAACATGGTGCCACTGGTCATCTCTGAGGTCGTTTTTGGCGACAATTTGTCCTTTCCAGAGTCCTGCACGAAGTGCACCAAAGTTCCCTTCTTTTTTATTCCAGTTCCAGGAAATTTGAAAAGTGTTGCCAGGATATTTATATGAGCCCCAGGCTAACATAGATATGGCATTTTTAATAGGAGCATTTTTAGGGATTTTCACCCAAAAACTTATGGTTCGCGGTGAATGTCCTTCTATGCCTGGGAAAGAAGTACTCAAAAAATCATCATCCCCATCAAAGTTTATTGCATTACCGAATACACCTGGTGTGAATAGTGGATTTGAGTGAATAGTAGCGGGGTAGGGATCAAAGCCTTGAGAACGACTCAAAACCTCTTGTTTCTGAAGCTTGTCGAAACTCCAGTGAATATAATTTGGGTTCTCAGTACTCGATCCAGGCAGGGCACGAACAAAGAGTTCAGGTTGCGCATGAATTCTCCGTTCTATCTTGTTTTCATAGACTATCCCCTGATTTTCATTGAGCTCTACTTGTTGGGCAGAACCTTGGCTTAAAACTTTGCCTTTGCTTACGTGTACTTCCGTTTTATCTTTTGAAGCATTGACACAAAACTCTGTACCTAAATCAATGATCTTGGCCTTATTGGTTTTTAATTCAAAGCCTTCACCACCTTTTTTTACCCGAGCCACTAAATTACCGTACTTCAAATGAACTTTTTTTGAACTTATAAGTTCGAGTTCCAGTGGAGCTTCCAAGGTAAGAATAACTTTATCCAGCTTGATTTGAGCTATGCCTGTAATTAGCTTATAGCTATTTTTAGTAATAAAAGTCTGATCCTGCCACACGGCTTCTCGACTATTGATAATCTCACCGTGAATTTTTGGTTTTTGCAGAATAAAGGCAATGACTAAAATGGCTGCTAAAGATGCTGCCCAAGTTTTTCTCTGCCATTTTTTTTGTTTTTTAAGTACGATAGGCTTTTTAGATCTATGCTCTAAATCGGCGTGTAACTCGATGTAATCCTCATAGATTTTAAGAAGATTAGGCTCATTGAGAAGCAAATTTAAACGTTCATTATCTTCCTTTTCGAGGCGATTGTCCACTAAAGCTTCTAAGAGCTTTTCCAGTTCTTTCTTATTATTCATATAGATTTACCCTCAGCTATATTTTGTGAAATGCATTTGAGTAAGAAGAGGCGACTGCGGTGCAGGACTTTGCTTATTGCATTGGGGGACTTGTTTTGCTCAGCAGCAATTTCATTGACCGATTTAGTTTTGCTGTAGCGTACATTTATAATAAGACGGCTCTCATCTGACAAATGTTTCATGCATTTATCTAAAGCTTCCTTTCGTGCCATAATAAAATCCTTATCTGCGTAGCTCTCATCATTAAATGATTGAATAAGCTCATTATCAAACACTAAAGGTGATTTTTTATTTTTCTGAAGATACTTGAGGAGTTGATAGTGAGCGATTGTATAAGTCCACGAATTGAAATTGCTCCCAGCAATGAAATTGTTTTTTTTCATCCAGATCACGATATTAACTTCCTGCAATAGATCTTTAACGACATCAGGTTTTCTGATGCGTTTGAGTAAGTAGGCATAGAGCCTGGGCTGAGCTTCAGTGAGCATTTGTTCAAAAGTCATAAAGTTTTTATTTTGGCCTTATAAAACAATTATGTCCAAAAATTTGGGGCTTTGCTTCGGACAGATGTTTTTACTTATATATGTGATTTTAGTGAAATCTGCCGATAAAAGATGGAGATTTTGATAAAAAAATGATTTTTTTTAAATTATGCTTGGCAGAATTGTACCTTTTTTCATATATGAGCTCAAACCGACATAATTCATTTATAATAAATAGGAAATATCCGATGAAGAAATTTTTAGTCCTCTTATTCACTATTTCGTTGCAAGTTTGTGCTCTTGACTTTCTGACTGAGTCACCGCGAAAAATCCCGCTTTTGAAAGAAGTTGATGTATTGATTATTGGGGGTAGCACTTGTGGTGTAGCCCTCGCATTAGAATTAGCAGAACAGGGTAAGTCTGTATTTATTGTAGAGAACCGTTCCTACATGGGGAGTGACCTTACTGGAAGTGGGAAGATTTATTTAAAACCTGAGGAAATTATTGATCAAGCTTTGATCAATGATTTATTTAAAATTTCAAAAAATGATAAAGTCAGACAAAACTCAATACTCACTGTGAGTCCTAACCATATCAAGAGTGTCTTTGATAAGAAATTAATTGCGGCCAAAGTCGATTTTTTATACGAGACTTATGCAACTGATTTATTAGTAGATGAAAAAGGTTACAGTGCAGGTGCACTTGTTGGTAATCGCTCTGGGCGACAAGCTATAAAAGCAAAAGTTATTGTTGATGCAAGCCATTATGCGTGGTTCGCAAAATTAGCTAAACTTAATTTTAGTCCATTGAATAATCAGAGTGTTGATTTTAAACGCCTTATTATGGGTGGAAAAGCTAGGCCTGAAGCAAAAAAACTAGACTGGGAAATAAAAGTCTTGAGCCGCAGTAAAAAAAATACGAAAGCAAAAACTTCTTTTATGGCAGTTTATGAGTATGGCGCATCTTATACTTTAAAGGAAGAAAGTTTTGCCGAGCTCATAAATTTAGATCACCAACTTCGCTTAAAGTCATATCAGGAAGATCAAGAATTCTCATCTGAGTTAATGATTGGCTTACCTCAAAAGAAGCTGACGACTGAACAAGTTTCCAGTATTGAAAAATTCCACCGAGAGAGCTTCTTCTCAAAATCACAGCCTTATATCTTTGTGGCAGGACCAGCCGCTAACCTTGATCAGGCTTTAGCAAAATCTTTAATGCGTCCGCATACGAAGGTCAGATTAGCAGAATTTATAAGTAAGGAAGTTTTGGCAAGTCTCGCAAACAGAGCCGATCGACAAGCTGTGAAATTAGCTAATGTAAGTCAAGAAAGTGAAAAACTCGGCGAAATAAAAGAATTGTTAAATGGACCCCGTGGCAATCTAAAAAGCACTTCCGAGTTTATACAAACAGACGGGGGGACTCTAGCCGTATTAGGCGAATTTGATACAGTGGTCGTCGGCGGTGGTACGGGAGGTGCTCCTGCAGGTATTGCAGCAGCTCGTGAGGGGGCAAAAGTCTTGATGGTGGAGGCTAATCATAGTCTCGGAGGGGTGGGAACTATGGGCCTCATAGGTAAGTATTGGTATGGTAACCGAGTTGGTTTTACTAAAGAAGTCGATGACGCAGTTAATAGGGATAGTCGCAGTTGGGATGTGCAGAAAAAATCACATTGGCTGTTTAAAGAATTTGTAGAAGCAGGCGGGACTTTATGGACTCACTCAATTGGAGCTGGTGTACTTGTCGAAGGAAAGTTTGTTAAAGGTGTCATTGTCATGACACCTCAAGGACGTGGTGTGGTGCTGTGCAAAAATCTCATAGATGCAACGGGCAATGCCGATTTAGCTATTTTAGCGGGAGCCGATTACAAATTTATTAATGGGAATGAATTCGGTTATCAAGGGACGGGACTCTCTCCTTTGTCTCCGGGTGTAGATTATGAAAACTCTGATTGGACTTTTGTCGATGATTTAGACATGCTAGACCGTCGTCGTGCCTATGTTTTATCTCGTCTAAAGTTTAAAGATTACTGGGATGTGGCTCAACATATAGATAGCCGTGAGAGACGTCATATTGTTGGTGATTACGAAATTACGCCAGTGGATATTGCCTGCGGTAAAATGTACTATGATGCAATAGGCTATTCTAAAAGTAACTGGGATTCACATGGTTACTCCAATCATTTGCTCTTTAGATTTTGGTTTCCCAACAGGAAAAAGGTTTATGGAACTTACATTCCTTATCGTATGCTTTTACCGAAAGGTGTAGAGAACGTTTTAGTTGCAGGGATTGGTTTCAGTGCCGACCGAGATTCATCTCCAATAATACGGATGCAACCAGATATTCAAAATAATGGCTATGCAGCTGGTTTAGCTGCCGTGATAGCACTTCGAGATGGTGTCAATGTACGTGATGTAAATATCCAAAGCCTGCAACGAAAACTGATTAAAAAAGGTATCCTTGATATAAAGGGGATATATGAAACTGATACAAAAATGACTGATGAAGCTAAACTTGATAAAGCGATTGCGGATCTCGCAAAATCTTATGAGTCAGTATGTTTCATTCTCGCCGCAAATCGTCAATTGGCGATAGATAAATTGCAGAAAGCAATCAATAAGCCAGATTTGGCTGTACCTGCTGCTCATATTCTAGCATATTTTGGGGATGACTCAGGGAAAGGGATTTTATTAGAGAATATAAAAACTCAAGTTTGGGAGCACGGTTGGTCAATGCAAGGTATGGGCAACCATGGTTCAGGTTATTCAGACCTAGATTCTAAAATTATAGCCTTGGCAGAATGTAATGCTCAGGAAGCCACAAAACTCATCATCAGTAAATTTCTTTTACTGGATAATTCTTCCGCTTTTTCACACGTGCGTTCCTGTGCGATTGCCTTCGAAAAACTTGGGGGTGAAGAGGTGAAAAAAGTGCTCTATGATTTTTTGAAGAAGGACAAAATTATGGGTCATCAAGTTATGAATTATGAGGATGCTATCGCCAAGACCCCCTCTGATAAAAATGATGTAATGGAGCGTCGTGGATCACTACGTGAATTAATTTTGGCTAGGGCTTTGTACAAAACTGGAGATTATGAGGGCCTAGGAGAAAAAATACTCAAGATTTATGCCAATGATTTAAGGGGTGTATATGCCACTCATGCCCGCAAGGTGCTGTACGGGAATCAATAAAAGATGAAAAGCTTCGTCATCATTTTTATGACTTTGACTAGTCTCCTAATCTTAATTACAGGGGGAGTGGCTTTTTTTCAGCCCTTTTCGTCTTTAAATGCGCGATTACATATTGTTTTTGGAGTCCTTTTTGGTCTTGTTGCAATTGTTCATGTCATTCAGCAAAAATCGCGTTTTTTGACGTATTGGAAAATCAAGAAGCTGAAAGCTATTGCATGGGCTTGTGGACTTTTCACTCTCCTCTTATCTATCTCTTGGATGAATCTCGGCCTTATTCAAAAAATGATGTCTTATTCTTATGAGGAAAGCCACAAGACAGAAATATTTCGAGCTCATCCCAAAACAACATATCAAAACCTGAGTGAGGGAATAAAAGTCAAGCGATCAGACGAAAACGTAGATGCGTATTTGGAGATTGAATTTTGGGATGATTTAAATTACGATGACCTAGCTATTTCGATTTGGGTGGAAGATGATCGTGGGCGTTTGATAGAAACACTTTATTTAAGCCCCCAACTCGCGTATCAGGAAAAGTTTAACTTTCAGGGCTTTAATTTGTCGCGCCGGCTTTTACTCCCCGTTTGGTGGTACAAATGGCGTGAGATGATTAAAGAACAAAAAATTGCGTCGCAAGACAATGAGGTCATGGCACTTTCGTCTGCCTCTATTTATGGATCTTTTTCATTGGACACGACAATAAAAGAAGGGCTTTCAAATTTTAGAGTTTGCTTAGAACTGAATCAATTAAACGATGAAAATGAATTATACAGGGAAGATAGTCAAAACTTTATGGCAAAAAGTCCAAAAGGTATTGGTCAGCCATCGGTGATCTATTCTTCCTATATTGATTTACATACAGAATACAGAAATGAGTACTCACTTTTGGAGTTCCTCGGACATAGCGACGTCGCAGGGGAGGACGGGGAACTGACCCGTTCCCACAGTGGTTTAACTTCTTCTTTACAACTTCTTCGTAAAGCCTTACTGAGAGTAAGTATTCAATAATCTAATGATTTTTTGTTCTCTTAATTTTCCCCCGTGTGAGATTGGGGTCATTTGCTAAATAGTGGTTCATAATGAGTTTTTTTAAGTTTAACTTGCTAAGCTCATTATACTATACAGATCTATCCTGTAGTGTATTCTCAATACGCTTATTAAGTCATTGCAACACTCTGGCGAATCGTTGCTTCAGAAGGGAATGAAATCAATTCAAAAAATCATAAATGTAGATCAATATGTGCGGGTCTTATCAAATACAGCCTTAAAAAGACTTGATTTGGTATTACTGATCTACATTTATGATTAAAATTTATTTGATGAGTCTTCAGTGAAAAAGGGCTCTAGTGCATTATTTCTGTTTTTATACTTTCCGCTACGAGCTCGGCTAATTTTTGTTTTCCAACTTCATTGAAGTGCACATTTTTATTTTGTTGCCATTCTTTTAAGTTCGGGAGGCAAGCAGTGTAGAGGTCGTTGATAGCCACGTCGTGCTTTTTCATAACTTCGATGGCTACCTGATTATATTTTACGGCGTCTTCGGGGATGCGGCAGGGATAAACTCCATCGGGATAGGGAGTTGTTGTGGCGAAAATGACTTTGGCGCCAGTAGCTTTTAAACGTATGACAATCTTCTCGAGACCCTCACGATATTTTTCAAGTGAAATGACCACTGGGATCATCTGAACGGGCACCCTTTTTACGGTTGATTCGTTTGAGATCATGGAGTCCAGTATTGAAATGAATCACATCCCACTTTGGTCCTTTGAGCATACGCTCAAGGCCTCCATTTATACTACTTGTATGGCCGCAATTCCAGGGTTGGTCAGTACCTGCTAATATTGGGTGATAAACATTGACTTTACTTTCGAGTAATTCACGAACTTGTAGGGTGTAACCAATGGAAATAGAATCACCAATGATTAAGGCATTTGGTTTTCCTTCAATGGGAGTGGGGATCCACTTTTTTCCTTTGGCTTTTTCTTCAGCACTACCAGGTTCTACAGCAAAAAGCGCTGAACAAGTCAGCATTAGGCTAAGTAAAAGTTTGATTGGATTATGTTTCATATGAGTTCCTTTGCTAAATTTTAGATTGAGTGGGGTTAACATACTGATAATTGAGCTAAGATCTCGGGGCCAGCCCCGAACCCTGTGAGGGTTGCCACCCTCAACTGGCAGTTAAATTTATTTTTCCTATTTAATATTTTATCTCGGGGCCAGCCCCATATATAAATGCCTCCGGCGGGCGGGGAGCCCCCGCGGGCATACTAAAAATTTGTAGTTCCTACTTATCTGTTTTGAATAGCCCTGTGGAAAGGCCTTCTTTGTTATAAAGGTTGGCGCCTTCTGGATTGGATCCCCAAGCATAACGAACTTCAAGGGGCTGAGAAATTTTAGGGTGACTCACTTCAACTTGATTGGAAGAGATGATTTTTGTCTCAGCCCATTGCCAAACGCCATCTGATCCACAAATCTGAAACATCTCAGGAGCTTCATCACTTTGTTCAACTGGCAGGTGTAGAACTTTCTTTGCAGTCATTAAACCGGAACCCGTATTATCGAAAGTAATGATGAATTTATTCGCTTTGATTTCGTGAGATTTATAAGTCGGACCGCTATGAACGACATCTTTTTTCTTATAGGATTTATTGAGTGCCCAAAGAGCGAGTCTTTTACCCGCATCAATTTTATTAATGGGGTGAATATCGGCTGCGTCGCCAATATCATTGAGTACCGCCATGCCAGAATTTGGAAGTTTCATACATAGACTTTGTTGGTGCTGAATCTGAACCCATGTGCTTGCTGGAGCGGGTTCTTTGAGTGTTTTTTTAAACTGAGCTAATTGGCACCAATAAAAATCTAGAGGCAAATCCCAAGCCTGACGCCAACCCTCAATCATTTTACTAAAACGTTTTTCGTACTGATCTGTAGCAAAACTCGCATTGGCTTCGCCCTGATACCAAATCGCTCCTTTCATGGCGTAGGGAACGAGTGGGGCAATCATCGCATAATATAGTGTAGAAGGAAGAGTGTTGTTCTCGTCTGGGTTCTTCTGTAGTCGCGGATAATGCGGACGTTTTTTACCTGCCACTTTAGCTTTCTCTCCAGCTATTTTATGAGCTTCAATTTTGGCTTTGTTTTCAGCCGCTACTTTATCTTTGTCCCAAGAGGAAAGGGTGTCCTTGAGCTTTGCGATCTCCGCATCATAATATTGTTTAAGCTCATCATCACTTTGGTATTGCGCTGTTGGCAACCAAGCCTCAACCCGAGTCCCGCCCCAAGCACATTTGATGAGTCCTACGGGGATTTTGAGTTCTTTGCGAAGTTCGCGACCAAAATTAAAACCTACCGCAGTGAAACCTTTGACAAAACGTTGATTAGCCGGGTACCAAGCACCAGCGACATTCTCTTTTTCACTAAGTGGTGAGAGCTCGCGGCGAACAGTCATTTGACGAAAGAGTGTATCATTAATATCTTTGATCTCTTCATTCATGAAATCGGCAATGGGCTGATATTTTGGGTTCCTGGTCTTACGGCAAACACCACCAAGGCCAAAATCCATATTGGATTGACCAGAGCAAAGCCAAACTTCACCTACTAAAACATCGTCGATATTAAGAGTCTTATTACCATCGCTTATTATTATAGAACGACTTTCACTAGAAGCGGGCATGGGCTTGAGTTTGATCATCCATTTACCTTCGGAATCTGTTTGCGTACTTTCTTTCTGACTAGCAAAAGAAATCGTAATCTGGTCTCCTGGCTTGGCCCAGCCCCACACAGGTACTTCTTGGTTTCTCTGCAGAACGGCTCCTTTACTAAAGAGCTGGTGAACTTTGAGGTCTGCCATCAAGTTGGAATAGGACAATAAAATTGTTATAACTAAAGATATTTTTAACATAATTGGACCTCTTTATATTTGATCTTTGAAAATGCCCTGATTCACGACTTCAGAATCAATAGCTTTTATCAAAGGGTTTAAAAAATTATCATAATTGGCAATAGCTTTTATCATTTCTTGCGAACTAGAACCATATTTTTTCATGGCATTTATTCGAGTTTTCCAAAGCAATTGCCGTTTTTTCTCCATTTCTGGATTGAGGTGTTTATCGTGGATTATCACAAGCTGACGTTTTTGTGCCAAAGTCATTTTTATTTTGCGTAGCTTGGGTGAGAGAAAGAGGTTGCGAGCATAGACTTTGGCATCATTCGGATTGAATTTGATTTCAAAGGAATCGGTACGGAAGGGGGAGCAGGGCAAATCTACTGAGTTATAAAGATTGGCATAGGGAAAGCCCTTGTAGGCATAACGAAGAGCAATGGGCTTTTTGACTTGAGCACAAGTGACTTCTACCTTATCTCCCTTGATTTTAGCTTCTGCAGGGTGAAAAACTTGGTTTTGCCCTGCGAGTTCAAAACCTTGGACTTTATCCGCACTCAGTTGAGTGCCGTTGAGTTCAATGCTTTTGGCTTTGAGGCCTTTTGCGCTGTGCGCAAAACTGACGTTGAATTTATTGCCTTTGATTTCATGGCTCTTGTAAAGGGGACCACTGAATTCGATGTCTTTATTATAGGCGACTTTTTTAGCGGCGAGAAAAAGTCGTTCACTGACTTCAATTTTTTGCGGAGGGTGAATATCGTGAATCATCCCTAAATCAATGGCCACGGCCATGCCCGTATTATCGAGTTCAAGTGCAGCCGTTTGCGCATCTCGCAAAACGGGGTAAGTGATCCCATGCATATAAGGGTTTCGTTCAAAACTAGCGAGTTGAACAAAGAGGAAAGGCATTTCTGGGTCTTTAAATTCATGTCGCCAGCCTTCTATCATGGTTTTAAAAGTTTTTTCATATTCTTGAGCTTTTTGAAGGTTGATGGCATCACTCTCGCCTTGGTACCAAATAAAGCCTTTTATTGGGAAGCCATGGGCATATGAGCCAAGCATAGAATTAAACATGTTGCGTGCAGGACGTGATTCACCACGAGCTTTCAGGGCGTGGGGTGGTTCCCAAAATTTGATAAAGCTTCCCCCTTTATTAGCATCGATGAGACCAATAGGGATTTTTAGATCTGCCTGAAGTTTTTTTGCAAAGACGAAGCCCACGGCAGAACTACCTAAGATAAGCTCCTTATTATCACTCGCTTTCATCCACTTTCCTTTGAAGGTTTTATCTTCGACAAAGGGGACGTCGTATTGATTGGGAAGAGTCGAAATTTTGTTCATTTTTGCTAGACGAATTTGATCGTATGAGGCAAAGTTATTAACGATGGAAGTGTACTCCTTATGGGGTTTTCTTCCCCAGTTTACGTAGGAACGGATATCATAATCCATATTCGATTGACCACCGCAGAGCCATATATCTCCCACTAGGATATTATCGAATTCGATTTTATTGCTACCCTCAATAAGCATTTTGTGCGGCCCGCTAACTTTGAGTGGTTCGAGTTTTAGACTCCACTTGCCAGAACTTACCTGAGTCTCATGTTTTTGACCAGCAATTTTCACACTGATTTTTTCACCACTATCGGCAGTACCCCAAACTGTGACGGCCTTATCTCTTTGCAGCATCATGTCACTGGAAAATATTTTGGAAACAGTAATTTCTGCACTTAATGAAAATGCTGATGTACAGAGGATGAATAGCGTAAGCTTTTTAAATAAATTCATTAACATACTTCCTTTAAATAGTAATTTTTTTATTAATTTTTGTGAGTCGTAGAGTCCCTTCGGTATTGTTGCCACCCTCGGGTTGGATGAGTACTCTAAGAACAGTTTTTCCTTTGCTAGTTCCTCGATTTTAGTGTGTAGATATTATCGTTATGAGTGATTTGAGCTCTCGAATATAGGGGGCCCAGATCTTGGCTAACTAATTTATCGAACTCAGTGGTGTACGCTTCTCTTAAGCACTAAGTACTGACAAAGAAATAGCACTGACTAGAGCAATGTGAGTGAATTTCATAATAAAGCTAAAGTTAGGGGCGCCAGTGATCACCGGCGGCGGCGGTGAAAGCTTCCTTGAGTCGTACTGACCCGTCGACAAAGGCGTAGTTATAGTGAGAACTTTTGTGAAAAGTGAGTTTGGGGAGAGCGTTTGCCATGAGTTGCCAGCGTGCAGCATCGAGATAGCCGGCATGACTAACTTTTGCTAAGATATTAGTGCTGTATTGTTGTTCAATAAACTGAAATATTTCTGAGGGTCTCTCAATACTTGTAATATTTAAATTGTCGTAAATGGTATTAACACCAGAAGTTCTCATACTTTTCGCGTAGGTCCTGCGCAAAGTTCCGGCAATACTGCTTTTCCATTTTGTGTCATTGGGGCAGAGAATGATTTTTTTCATAGCATTATAAATAGCAGGGTGACTTGTTTCAGTAATATTGATATTTACAGGTTTGCGTACAGCATCACTTATGGGGGCATTCATATAATTTTGGGCTAAATACATATCCCACACGCCTGTTCCGCTGTCATCCCTGACATAGACGAACTCACCATTGTTATCTGAGGTGTACATGTGTTCAGCGATGATAATTTGTCTCATCTGCTTGTTACAAACTGCAGAGAGAGACGTTTTTCTGGCTTTACTTAAAGAGGGGAGTAGCAGGCTTGCTAATATTCCGATAATGGCAATAACCACTAGCAGTTCAATAAGTGTAAAGCTATTATGTATTTTTTTAGTCATGTACTAATCCTTATTTTAAGCTTATTAAAGACAAACAGAATTGTTTAGCGACTTTTGATTCTGTTTGATCATTTAAAAAAAAAAGGTTCAAATAAATTATTTGCATGGTCATCTAAACGATGAATTAACTTTATAATAAGCCTGTAGGTCTATTTATATGCTTGTAACTAAGCATTGTTTTAATGTGAGGTATAAATTTTTTAAATAGGGCGGGATATCCTTCTCGATTTCTTTAAGTTTATTGAGCGAGGCTTTCGTCTTTTCGGGTTTATTTAACTGATCATTCATTTTAGCTTCGTGTAAATAGGCAATAGCGCGATCTCGATTTGAGGCTCTTGGTAAAGCAATAATAGCCTGGTTCGCTTCGTAATTATCTTCCCACACTTGCATTTTGTAGCTTAAATCAGAAATGTATTTGAGTGGTCTAAATTTGCCCGCGCGACTCAGGGCGAGTGAGGCAGAGAATTTGTAAGCCTCAATAGCTTCCTCAAATTCCTCTTCTTTTTTAAATTTATCACCTGCATCGAGGGCTTCTTTTGCCGTGTTATAGAGGGGGAGAGTGATTTCTATTCCCAAGTGCTTAGAAATAACAGAGGCCACTTGCTTGCCTATAACTGCAGAACCTAACTCAGTAAAATGAACATTTTTGGGGCTTTGAAGTTCTGCCAAACGATTATGTGTGAGGGCATAGAGGTCGTTTATAGGAATAGCGTTCTTTTGCATGACTTCTGCGGCAGCCGCATTGTACTTGATGGCGTCTTCGGGTAAGCGTACGGGCTGAACTCCTGCAGGATAAGCAGTGGTATTGCCAAAGATTAGCTTAGCTCCACTAGCATTCATAATATCAATACAGTCTTGTAAATCTTGTTTGTATTGTTCGATGGAAACACGTGGTGAAATGTCTGCACGGCTGACGCTTTTACCATTTTCTCGACCCATTCGTTTAAGGTCATGAAGCCCCCAGTTAAAATGAATCACATCCCACTTTGTATCGCCGAGCCATTTTTTCAGGCTGCGTTTACCACCACCCGCATCACCACCATTTTGTGGACCGCCATCATCAGTCATCGGTCGGTAGAGGTTGGCTTTGCCCTTTAAGTACTGGCGAACCTGAAGTGTATACCCAATAGAGATAGAATCACCGACGAGAAGTACATTAGGTAAACCTTCGATGGGTGAGCATGCCCAACTATAACGATTGGATTTCTCTTCAAATGAACCTTGCTCTACGGCGTAGCTTACAAATGCAAGAGAAGAGAGCAGTATGATCTTTAATAATTTGGTTTTCATGGTCATGGCTAGCCTTATAATTCTTATCAATTAATTATAATACCGAACGACTTCCTGCTTTTTCTCAATTAATCTAAGAAAAATTTTAATTATTCACATTTTTTAGTTAAGTGAAGTCCATAAACCATGTATTATTTTTTATAAGAATTATGGGTAGATTTATATGAGCGATATTTACAAAACCAGAAAAACACTTCTTTTGCGTATCAAAGATCAATATAATGATGATGCGTGGGCTGAGTTTTCTGAAGTCTATAAACGCTATATCTATGCCATTATCCGACGCATGAATATCAATGCCGCTGATGCAGATGACATCGTTCAGCGCATTATGATGAACTTATGGAAAAAGCTTCCGACAATGACGTACGATGAACAAAAGAGCTTTCGAGCTTTTTTGAGCGTGGTCACTAAACATGAGGTTTTAGATTTTATTGACCAAGGCAAACGTCAAGTTAAGCGTGATCAAAAAGCTTTTGATGAAGATTACTTAAACTCAATTCGCCTTCCCGAAATTGAAACAATTGCGAAAAGTGAATGGCAAATTTATCTGACCAATCGAGCTTTTGCGATCATGGCAAAAGATTATGATGAGCTCGCTGTAGAAGGTTTTAGAATGTGCCTCAAGGGGGCATCGGTTGCGGAAGTCGCTAAATATATGGAGGCTGAGGAAAAAGTAGTTTATAATCTACGTTTTCGCATGAAAGAGCGTTTTGCTAAGGAAATTAATAAACTTAGACAAGACTTAGAATAAGCACTTCTTAATCCTGGATTCGTAGGAATTGAGTCTTCGGATATAATTCAGCCAAGTCTTGATCTGAGAGCTCTAAGTTGTGGTAAATCATTTTAATTTTACCCGTAGTGAGTAAGCGTAAATTATTGACTTTATGAATTCCTCGAATATGAAGTTCGTCTAAATTATAGCCTATAAGTTGAGTGCCATCATTAAATTTGCTGTAGCTCAAATCTAGCTTGTTTACATTGAGGCCTAAAAGCAAATTCCTTTGGCGTCGATTCACGGGAATGGGCATGGCTAAGTGACTGTATTTATGATGGCTTAAATCGAGTTGATAGCTAGCATCAAGGCTTTTCGTGAGCGTAATAGGGCGATCAGTTTTCGACGTGAGCAAATTGATTCGATTGAGAAGAACTTTGACTGTTTTTAGATTCTCCTCGGGTTTCCTAGGTCCCATCATGGTGTGATAGTAATAGGTATAATAGAGCATGCTAGTAATATGATTAGGGAATCGTAAAGCGAGTTGCTCGAGGTCTTCGCCTGAAAGACGCGAGTTTTTGTTTAAGCGAGGAGCAAAATTGTGTGAGATATCATAGAGTGACTTTAATTTCCCATACTTGCTAATATCAATTTTCTTGAGCGTCTCGAGGCATTGGGAATAATCTTGCAAAACAAAATACAAACCTGCTTTATAGGCAAATATTTTTTCTAAGCGTTTGGGATCTTTTTCTCGCTCAAGGTGTTTATTTATGGCTTTAATTCTCTTAGTCGCATCGGTGTAGTTATCAAGCTCATAGAGATTGTTGATCGTTTCGTAAAAGTAATCGGCTTGAACTGTATTTAAGTTATTTTCCTGTTCATAGAGCTGGCGGTTTTTTTCGGCAATGGCTTGTTCTTGTCGAAAGAGTCTAAGGTTTTCTTCGGCACGAACTTTTTCACTAATGGCCTCATTGCGTTCTTCTTGGATTTCCTTGAAAGATAAGAAAATAATGGCGCTGATAAGCAGGAGGAAAAAGCTACTTAAACCCACCGTCTTTTTATGTCTCTTAAACCAAGAGCTGAGATAAAGCGAGAGTCGCGCTTTCTGGGCTTTGACGGGGTAGCCTTGCTGATAAAGTTCGAGGTCTTTTTCCAAATCTGCAAGTTGAGCATAACGATCTGTGGGTATTAGAGACATGGCTTTTAAGCAGATAGCCTCTAAGGCACGTGGGACTTTGTGGGAACATTTCACACTGGGTGCTAGAGGAGGAGCTTCCAGAGTGCGAGTAAGAATATCTTGGTGGCTACCATCAAAGGCATTTTTATGAGTCAGTAATGAGTAAAGCAATGAACCTAAAGCATAGATATCACTAGCGGGGCTCAGTTCCTCTTGGTGGTTAATTTGCTCAGGACTCATAAAACCCGGGGTTCCCTTAATTTGCCCCACAAGTGTATGTTCATTGAGTAATAAGGGGTCTGGGCTGATTTGAGAGAGGTCAATGGCTTGTGAATTTTGTTTTTCGAAATTCTTCATGATTTTAGCGAGTCCCCAATCACAGAGTAAGACTTCTCCGTGTTCTCCAACTTGGATGTTGGCGGGTTTAATATCGAGGTGAAGAATATTTTTGGAATGCGCATAGGAAAGCGCGCTGCAGATTTTTTGAAAAATATCAATACGTTTTGGCAAGGGGTATTTTTCGATGCTTTGCGCATCATTATCTTTGATTTTATTGAGTATACTTAAGAGGCTTTCACCTTTCATGAGCTCCATAGTAAAAAAGGGCTCGCCTTCTTGGTCAAGACTCATTTCATATACACTGAGAATATTGGGATGCTGAAGAAAGGAACTTATGCGGGCTTCGCGAAGAAAGGATTCAATTTGTTGGGGTTCAGCTGAATCCAAAGGTCGTGCGAGGGCGATAAAGCGATCGGCCTGAGTATCCTTTACTTTGAAAATCTTTTTCTCGCCCCCCTGAGCAATGAATTCCTCGTCTGAGTAATGCTTGCTACTCGACTTTAAGCTTTCTAAAATGGGGTAACTTGATTCCGCAAATTCACTTAATTCATCGCTTTGATAGAATTTCTGAAAGTCGCAGTCCAGTTCTTGAAATGATTCTTCTAAATCTGACATATTTCCTCGGGCTTATATATCTTAATACAATGCTCCATTCATAAAATCAACTGGGCTGAAAATAGATTTTCTTACAAAAACTTAGTACTAGCTGAGAAAACATACACTTTCATTTCTTACTTTAAGTATATAAGTTTAATTGGAGCAAGACATGACAAACAATAAACAAACAATTCTTAGAACGGTAAAATTCAGCTTAATTGAAATACTCGTGGTGGTCGCCATTATTGGTATTTTAGCCAGTTTTTTAATGCCAGTTTTAAGTAAAGCTAGAAAACAAAGCAGAATAGTTGTTTGCCTAAGCCAACAAAAACAGCTAGGCACAGCCATATTTATGTACGCAGGTGACAATAATGATTATGTGCCCCAAAGTTCCACTAAGACCTGGGATGATCGCTTAGGCGGTGGTTATGATGGTCGGAACTTAACAGAAAATCAAATGGATGGAGTGTGGCCAACAACTTCAGAGCTCTATGTTTGCCCTTTAGATGAAACGCCAAGTGGTCGCCACCCACGTTCTTACTCGATGACTCAAGCAGGTCCAGGATCGCAATTGGGCATGACCAATGGTGATGAGGATGTAGTTAGAAGGCTTGTCGAAATCAATAATCCTACAGAGACAATTATGTTGCTGGATTATCCCGCTCCAGCAAATGATTTGGGAACCCCTAATCGACATGTGAGGAAAACTAGTCATGTAACGAACCCAGATGGTGGCGATTCCTTTTGGTCACATGGCTGGGGGGAAATGAATTATTTAATGACCGATGGCTCCGCAAAGGGACTTTCCCTCACTCAAACATTTTTAGGGCAACGCTACCCATGGGATAATAGCAATCCATCAGATACCATGTGGGATAGTCATAGGTAAGCCCTTAGGCGTAGGTCTATTACTTCGGCAAGTATATAGATTGAGAAAATACTGGCCTTGATTTTTTACTAGTTTAGTATAATGCTGAAAGCATGACTCAATCTAGCCCAATGGCGTAAGCCTTGGGATAATAATGTACATAGTCATATTATGAATGCTGTATGCATGGATTAGAGCACTATGCCGTTCCTTCAGAACTCGTAATTTTTTTGTTTCACATATACCTAGCTTTCACGAGCTAGGCTAATTATAAGGGTAGGGAAGACTCCTTGCGGAGTCTCCCCTCCTTCCGAACCGTACGTGCGGTTCTCCCGCATACGGCTCTCCAGTCAGTGCTTACTCCGAAGAGACTGAAATTCCAGTTTCCAGGCTTCCTCCAGTGAAAAGAAGCCTAGATCTGTAAAGTAGGCTTTATTGTATTTACGAGTATCAATCATGCGATGAGAACCTTTCTTGCGATTATATTTGGCTATAATACTGCGCAGTCTTCTGCGTGTAAATTCATCTATACCTCGCATTGCATACACAGTGGAGTGCTTGAAGTATTGATACCATCCGAGAAGATTTGGCCGAAGGTAAGCAATTATGTCCTCTATTGAGTCCTTATTGCTTCTCCTCGTTTTCTTGCGTATGGCATCTTTGCATTTCTTCAGGCTCTGCTTCCTTGGCCAACGTTTAATGCGATGTGTATTTCGCGTTCTCTCGAAATGGTATCCGAGAAACTCGAAGTACTCGCACTTCTCTGTCATGTCGGCAATTCGCGTTTTTTCTGGATGAAGTTTCAGCCCATTGGCTTTCATCCACCTTCGCGTTTTGCGCAATGCCCTTTTGGCTGATTCTTTACTTTTACACATGATCAGGAAATCGTCTGCATAGCGCACTATCTCGAATCCAGCCTCGGTCATCTTGTGATCAAAGAGATCAAGATAGATATTTGCTAACAGAGGACTGATAATTCCTCCCTGCGGTGTACCTTCTTCAGGTTCCCAATGTTTGAGACCATCAAAGATATTGGCTTTGAGGAATTGTTCGATCAGATCAAGAATTTTACCATCAATGATCTTTTCCTTGACTCGACTCATGAGTTTCTCATGTGGTATAGTATCGAAGTAGCTTTGGATGTCGGCATCCATAACATAGAGATAGCCCTGCTTTAACAATTCATTCACTCGTCTAAGTGCATCCTTGCAACCCAGCTTTGGACGAAATCCAAAACTGTAGGGCGAGAAGTCGATATCGAATATCGGCTCTATCACATGTTTCAGAGCTGTTTGAACTACTCGATCACGCACTGTGGGTATTCCCAAAGGTCTGGTCTTTCGACCATCACCTTTTGGGATTTCCACTCGGCGCACTGCACTGGGATCATACCTTCCATCTTGCAGTTCTTCGAGAAGCTTAGCATTATTATACTCCAGCTCTGATTCGTAGCGCTCGATTGATACCATGTCCACTCCATGTTTGCCCTTATTTGAACACACTTTCTCCCAAGCCTCCATAATATTATTCTTACGCATCAGCTTATCTGATAAGCTGTACCACTTGCCTCTTTCAACTCCTCTATGAAGAGTTTTCAGCATCTGATCCGTCCAGACAGAAGGTGACGCCCACGCTTGTATTTCAACAAAGCGTTCATCTCGTCGTAATATTTGTTTAGCCATTTCTGACATTCTTATATTCCTTCTATTCTTTTCTTCTCAGTTTCACCTTCCTGCCCCCCTTTGCTCCAGTGACTTTCACCACCTTCATCGCTACTATGAGGGCTCTGACTCCTGCGTGGCGGATTAATCCGTACTGCCCACACAGGTCTCCCTACTTGATCCACAACACCTTCACACCATTCCGTCACCAAACACCTGTCAGCGTCTATACACCGCTTTTCTTTCCGCCTTTCTTCAGCGTGTATAACTTGAGCAGTTGGCTTACTTCGCCCTCAGGCTACGCAGCTCTTCCTCCCGCTCTCTGGTCTTCGCCATGATATAGCAGGCTCGACACCCTGACCGGCCGAAACGCGTTCGTCATCCTACGGACTGATATTTCGTCTAGGCCCTACTACCCACCCCGTTTCACAACGACGCAGTTGACTTCGACTACAGGGCTGACGGTCAACCCTGACGAGGTCTTTCACCTCGCTGATGTTGTGTACGCATAGGCGTACTATACCGTGCTTTCAGCACTCAAAAGTAAATCTAATTCATCTCCAGATTAATAGTTAATTTCTAAGTCAGTTTGGATTTTGCTTTTCAATAACACTTTTCAGAATCTGAGTCATTCGCCTTAAGACAAAGTTCCGTTCATAAAATTAACGGGCTTAAAATAGATTTTTCATAATTTTTTTAAAGAGCCTGAGAAAAGAGGGCTTTGAGTTTCTTACTATCCATATAAAGAACTTTCATGGAGTAATAAATGCATCAACAAAACATTAGAAATTTTCCCAGAGCTCGCTTCACTTTGATCGAGGTTCTTGTCGTCGTGGCAATTATTGGGATTTTAGCGAGTTTATTATTGCCTGTTTTAGGAAAAGCTCGACATAAAAGTCGAATTGCCGTTTGTTTAAGTAGTGCGTGACCGAAAACCCAGTGTTTATGAGTTTGTTGATGATTTTAAGTTAATATAAAAATTCAAAATATGGCTATACGTGTCGTGCAGTCATAGTATTATCATTTTTTTAAGGCCTAGGCGTCAGAACAAAGGCTTTTTTTCTATTTATTCACTAAGTCAAGGCAGGAGAAAGTACGTCGTGAATGGCGTTTTTATTATTATGAAGAGCTTTAAGCGCTTTTTCTTTTTCTACGTAGGACTTTGATTTCTCTGGCCATGATGATAGCACCAAGATGATGGATATTACTGGCACTTATCGCCATAGCGGCATAACGTTCGAAATTAGGAGTACCCTTATCAGGGCATCGGTCAAAACCATGACTTTCAAGAGCGTTAATAGCTGATTCAACTGCGGGGTGTTGTTTGCGAGCGACGACAAAGGCCTCCTTACTTTCACGCTCTTGAGCAGCTTTATTTCGGCGACCTTTTACAGGGAGGTGAGCTCTTACCTCTAATGCTTCAATGCGGGAGTGATTATTTTGACCATCCTTATCTACCTTTGAATAAAAACCCTTATCAAAACTCATCGATGTCAGCCCAGGGTACAGCTCCTTACTTTTACGAACCATTTCAACCGCCACGTCTTTATCCTGCTCGCCCTTCATGATCCTATGGTCGAGAATAAAGCCAAACTGATCTTCAACTACACATACCTTCACGCCAAGTTCCTGACGAATCCCAGCTTTTCCTTTGCATATCCATTCTGTGTGAGGTTCAAAAATCGAATACACCTTTTCATCGGGTGAAATAGTCTCTCCATTAAGAACTCTACGACTTATTTGCTTAATGAATAAGTCCGTGTAATCCATGTTTAACTGAAGCTTGGGACACTCTTCATCTAAAGAATTCTGGAGAGTTCTTGCTTTGAGTAAATGAGCTCGAGCCACACTAAGTAATCCTTAATTATCTCTCTATTTCTAAGCGACGTTTTTCCTTTCGCTCTTCTTTCTTCGAGTTAGAGTGACGCATCTTGCTCAGTTTATTATAAAGGCTATGGAATTTCTTTTGCTGGCTTTTTACTTCACGCCAGCCAGTGATTTTCAAAGATGAAGCCAATTTGCCTCCGATGCTCAATACTTTGCGTACAGAATCTTTTAATAGATTCAAATCAGTGGGGAAATGAACATTCGTTTCAAAAACAAAAGAATCGCAACGACTATGTAATTCTCGTTCTTCTGGGAAAAGTAATTCATGGCTGAAAGCAACTACGAGCTTACTAATTTTATTGGCAATTTCTTTTGTAAAAAGGCTAACGTTATCGTGTATTGTTTGGCGTCCTGTAACTATGTCGACATCACAAAAAAGATCAACTCCACAGATCTCCCGAATTTTGTGATGATAATCATAGCAACTTTTGAGCTTGTCATAATCCCAATTACAGCTCAAACGCAAAGTGCCTAAAACAAAAATAACCCAGAGATCCATTCCTTTACGTCCATCATTCCAGGATGTTCCTTTAGGAACTAATTCAGACAAAACATCTTGGATTTCTTTGAGTAAAACTTTGTTTCGATAAATTTCTTGTAAACCACGAAGAGTTTTGGTTATTTCATCACGGCAGTATGTGTCGAGTCTCACTTGTTCAATTGGCGTGACTCCGAGAAGTGGGTTTTCTCCTAATTCTGCTTGTGTACTTGTAAAATTACGCATGCTATATGACACCTTGGGTTCTTTTATTTTATCTGTATCCTATTGGATAAAAGTAGTTTATGATGAAGCACTATACATTTAAACAAAAGTTTTATAGGGTGCTTTAATACTGTTTTCTAGAAAAACTCACAACTTATTTTCCTTATAAATTATTATACTTAAAAGACTTAGGTTCATTTCGGTCAGGCACTAAGTAATCAGAAGCAAATTGGTTTTGCTGTTGCCATGTATGCTGGTGATAATGATTCACGAGTCCCAAAATCAGGTAATACTGCACCCGATGAAGGAAGAAATATCACTTGGGACGACCGTCTAGGTCAGGGCTATGACGGAAGGAATTTAAGCGATGGCGATATGACGGGTGTATGGCCAGCTCAATCGGATATTTATATTTGCCCCGTTGATGATGTTGTCCGCAGTAATGCCAACAGAAAAATACGTTCCTACACAATGAATCAAGCCAATGCTTCAGGCACTGACAGTGATAGTCGTTACTTGGGCATGGTCAGCAATACCTATGGTAAATCCACGACTGAAGTGAACAAAAGCTCAGAAACAGTGCTGATGTTTGATTACCCCTGGGCAGGAAATAACTTGGGCGCTATGAACCGTGGCGTGAGAAGTTCGGCTCACATGGCAGCTGCAGAAGGTGATGCCAGTATCTTTTGGACTCATGAATACGGTGAAGCCAATTTTTTGATGGTCGATGGATCGGCTAAAGCGATGAGTTTAATGCAAACTTTTTTAGGCCTCCGTAGCCCTTATGAATCTAGCGATGAGTCCGATACCATGTGGGATAGTTTTCGCTAAAATTTTATTTACTCAATTACCCTTATCTAAGCAGATGGGTTTTTGAGACATCTAAACGTTGTTGCTCATTCTGTAAGTATGGGTGCAATCCAATATAACTAAGGTTTTATAATGAAATTCATTAAGTCATTAGTCGCTTCGACTCTTTTGGCCTGTGCTGCTCAAGCAGCCGATTTTTACGTTTCCCCACAGGGAAAAGATGCTAACGAGGGATCACTAAATGCTCCCTTTAAGAGCTTGGAGAAAGCTCGAGAATCCATTAGAAAATTAAAAGCTCAAGGTATTAAAGAAGATCACAATGTCTACCTTCGAGCGGGAACATATAAAAGAGATAAGACTTTTGTTTTAGGACTCGAAGACAGTGCTTTAGATGGTTTTAAAAACACTTACCAGGCGTATAAAAATGAAAGCCCAGTGCTCAGCGCGGGTGTGAACGTAGTTAATTGGAAGAAAGTTAGTGATTATCCAACAGGAACTGCGGAAGTCGCAAAAGGCAAAATCTGGGTAGCCGATATGCCTACAGGCTTAAAAGATTTTAAAGTTCTCTTTGATGGCGATTTTAGGCTCGAACGAGCTCGTTGTCGTGGTTTTCAGGCTCCACAACAGAACTTCAAAAAATTTGCAACGCGAAATGTCGCCCTAGAAGCTGATCGTCCCTTATTACGACGCCTCGAATTCCCAGGAGATAAAATTAAGAACTGGGAAAACTTAAGCGATGTGGAAGCCTTTTTCTGTGGTGTTCCATGGACGCAAAATATTTCAACGATCGAAAAACTTGAGGGCAATGTAGCTTGGTTGAAATACGAAGGCAATACACCTCCATCAACTACGCCTAAACCCTACAACCCCACGCGAGTTGAGAATGTTATCGATGTATTGGATACTCCTGGTGAGTGGTGTGTGAATACCCAAACTAGAAAGATTTACTACTGGCCTAAATCGGCTCAGCCAAGTGCCAATATCGTAGCTCCAGCGCTCATCGAACTCGTGAAACTCGAAGGTAAAATTAATTATGATGGTCCAGTGGATCAACCCGTAAAAAATATTCACCTCAAAGGTTTAACATTTACCCACACAGATCGCTACTCTTGGTATGACGATCATAAAGGCTGGGGTATACAGCACGATTGGGATAAGTTTGATTATGCCAACGCCATGTTGCGCTTTCGTGGCGCGGAAAACTGCTCCGTAAGTGAGTCACGTTTCACCAATGGCGGCAGCTCAGCAATTCGCCTCGATCTTCACGCACAAAAGATCACAGTAAAGAATAATTTAATAGATCGTGTGGGCCACATGGGAATCTTACTCTGTGGTTATGGCCCAGGAACGAAAGACGTCAATAAAAATAATAAAATTGAAAACAATCTCATTGATCGTTGCGGCGAAGTGATTTGGCATGGTCACGCCATTTTTGTCTGGCAGAGTGGGGCGAATCATATTGCCAATAATCATATCCGCAATGTTCCTCGTAAAGCTATTGGGCTTTGCGGAGTTCGCGGCGCCATTTTCGAAGAAGGCAAAGAAGTCGACTGGGATGAAGCCAGTAAAACTTTGCGCTGGAATGAAATTAAAGAGAAAGAGTTTAAGGGGGATAAGATCCAGGACAAAACGCTTCCTTACCTTCACACAAGAGATAATATCGTTGAAAATAACTACGTTTATCGCGCGAGAACAAAAATTGGTGATGGCGCTGCACTCAATGTTTCGGGTGCAGGTACGGGTAACATCATGCGCCGTAACTTTCTCTATATGAGTTTAGGTAACGGTTTGCGTTGTGATGACTGGCAGCGTGGCACAACATATACAGAAAACCTCATCCTTGCGGGTGGAATGGTTCACAAAGGTAATAATGACGTCACAAATAATATGTTCATCAATACAAATATTCGTTTTAGCCTCTACCCAGACCAGCAACCTAACCCTGGCTCAAAAGTGAAAAACAATATTTTCTATCACACCAGAGCAGGCATCGCTCCTTATACGGGTCGATCATCGAATACAATCAAGACTCCAGAGTCTTGTGATTTACAGAGCAATGTATTTTTCGCGACCAATGGTTTAAATAAAGTTGAGAAGCATTTAGAAACGTGGAAGGGGAAAGGTCAGGAAAAAAATTCTATCTTAGCCGATCCACTATTTGCTAAGCCTTTAGATTTCAATAAAGAAATGACTCCTGCAGATTTTAAGTTAGCAGCGGATTCACCTGCATTAAAATCGGGCTTTAAGCCAATTGATACATCAAAAATCGGTTTGCAAGCAGGTTTTCCTGAACAATATCTAGCGGCTATTTTTCCTGAGAAACGCGGCCAACTCGTTTCGAAAAATGCTAAAGTCACTTATAGCTCACTAAGAAACCCAAATGCTAAAGTTTCTGATGTGGTCAACCTCGTTGACGAACCTTCAAGCGGTCCGATTTTCGAATCTAAACCAGGTGAAGGCGCTTGGTTTCAACTCGAGCTCAAAGATTCGGCTAAAGTTAACGGCCTTCATATCATTGCCAATTCAAAAGATCGTCAGAATGCCATGCGTGGCTTAACGGTTTGGACCAGCCTCGATGGTAAGGACTGGAAGGAAATTTGGCAGGCAGATCCTTATCATATTGCCATGGGTCGCGAATGGCATATTACACCCAAAGTGAACACTGAGGCTAAATATGTAAAAATTGGCTTGAAGAATACATCTGAATTGCAAATGCAAAAAGAGGATGATCGCATCAAATCTATGCGTGCACCTGCTTTAGCACTCAAGCAAGTTAAAGTGTACGCTCTATAAACTGGGGAAATGATCACTGAATTGAGTTTAATGATTGAGTTCAGCTTTGTATTAGAGTTAAATCAGAACAAAAAGGAATTTTCATGACTCAGTTTTTAAAAATATCACTTCTTCTTACACTCTTCGCGAATAGCCTTTTCGCGGAGAGTGCAAAACCTAATATTCTCTTTATTTTATCTGATGACCAGGCCTTAGAAACTTTGTCGATCATGTGGGAATTAGAATGTCAGACTCCCCACTTAGATAGCTTGGCAAAAGAGGGCATACTATTCACTAGAGCTTATAATATGGGTTCCTGGAGTGGTGCCGTTTGCATGGCGAGTCGTGCCATGTTTAACTCGGGTGCCTTTGTTAATCGCGCTAATCAGACTGTACGCAAGCAGCCTCAATGGGCTCAGATCATGAAAGCTGCGGGCTACAAAACTTACATGACTGGCAAATGGCATGTGCCAGGGAAAACATTTAAAAACCCTCCTTTTGACATCACAAAAAATGTACGTGGTGGAATGCCAGCTCAAACAGAAGCAGGGCAGAATCGTCCTCTCCATCCACAGGACTATGAACAAGGTTGGAAACCTTGGGATAAACAGCATGGCGGATTTTGGGAAGGTGGAAAACACTGGACAGAAGTTACCGCAGATGATGCGATAGAATTTTTGGATGATGCCAAAGACATTGATCAACCATTTTTCATGTACGTGGGTTTTAACGCACCCCACGATCCACGTCAGGCACCCAAAGAGTATGTGGATATGTATCCCATCGATAAGATCTCATTACCCAAAAACCATTTAGGTCTTTATCCCTACCGCGATCAAATTGGCTGTGGTAAGCAATTGCGCGACGCCGCTATTATGCCTTTCCCCCGCAATGAATACGCCACTAAAATTAACCGTCAGGAATACTTTGCGGCCACAACGCACATGGATCACAATATTGGCCGTGTACTCAAGGCACTTAAAGATTCTGGAAAAGCTGACAATACTTATGTCATTTTCACTTCCGATCACGGCTTAGCTGTAGGGGAACACGGTTTAGTAGGTAAGCAAAATATGTATGAACATAGCATGCGTGCCCCCTTCATTATCGTGGGTCCCAGTATCCCTAAGGGTCAGCGCAATGCCACCTCTATTTACATTCAGGATGCCATGGCAACAAGTCTTGATTTAGCGACGATCGCCAAGCCAGAGTACGTGGAATTTAAAAGTCTGCTTCCCCTCATTGAGGAGAAAACCAAGCAGCATTATCCCGCTATTTATGGCAAGTACATCAATTATCAGCGCATGATCCTCAAAGATAATTGGAAGTTAATGGTTTATCCCTATGCCAAGAAATACCGCCTCTACAATTTGGAAAAGGATCCCAAAGAAATGCATGACCTCGCAGATAAGCCAGAATACAAAGCTGTATTAGATACTTTGAAGTCGGACCTCAAAAAACTGCAGGTCAGCATGGGAGATGAATTTGATTTCGAAAATCCGCCGCCCATTGATTACGCGGCCCTCAAAAAGTTTAAAAAGAAAAGTCATTAAGGACATCAATAATGAATAAAAAATGGCGCTTACTCAGCTCTCTGAGCCTCATGGGACTCATTGCTTCCTGTAATCAAGCTCAAGATGCTACACATGCGAGTATAAATAAATCTACTGAACTGCATCAGGCAATTGTTTTGCCTCAATTCTCTGGACAAACTTATTTTATCTCTGCCCAGGGCGATGATCAGAATTCGGGAAGCATTGATGCTCCCTTAAAATCTATCAATGCTTTAGCGAAACGCTTAAAGCCCGGCGATGGCGTCTACATAAGAGCGGGACGTTATTCTGAAGTCATCGATATATCTGGCCTCGAGGGTCAGCAAGATAAACCTATCAGCCTCGTGGCTTATCCTGGTGAAGAAGTTATTTTCGATGGTTCAGTACTCATAGAACAAGAATGGCAAGCTGATGATAAAGGTATATTTAGCACCACACTTGATCGCGATATCACCCAACTCTTCATCAATGATGAAATGGCTATTACCGCACGTTGGCCCAACGCCTCTTTTGAAAACGATTCCGTCTTTGATATGGAAGCCACTTGGCGCCACCAAGGTAAAGAAAGTACTTTTGGCACCATGGTAGATGCTCGACCCAAAGGTCTAGAGGAGGGCGTCAATCAACAAACTTTAGCCCAAACGGGTATCGACTTCACTGGTGCTGTAGCCGTTCTCAATATCAATGCTTGGATGAGCTACGCTCAGCACGTTGCCAAACACCAAGCGGGAAGTGATCAATTCACTTACGATACCACGACCATGAAGGGCAACCTCAACATGCTCAATAACGACAAGTTCTTTGCTCACAAAAAGAAGCTGGGCCATTATTACCTCGAGGGACTCATGGCCCTAGATGCGGAGAAGGAATGGTACTTCACTCCAGAGGATAAGAAACTCTACCTCAAACCCCAAGCGGGACAAAAGCCTCAGGATTTAAAAATTCGCGCCAAAGTGCAGGATTTTAATTTGTTGATCAAAAAATCTCAGCACCTCAAGATTCAGGGTATTCAGTTTTTTGCTTCCACACTCAATATTGCGAACTGCGCCAATATGACTGTGGATGACTGTCATTTTAAGTACCCCTCATTCAATAAATTTGTCTTGGGTGAATTTGGCAAGAATCAGTACACCAAAATAGAGAACTCTATGTCGACGGAAATGGAACCCAGCAATAATCGTGTGAGCAATTGCGTCTTTGAATACGCTGATGGCCCAGCACTCAAGATGACGGGATACAAAAACATAGTTGAGAATAACCTCTTTCATCATATTGATTTCACGTGCATTGGTGGTGGAGATGGTGGCACCATAGAAATGGGCAAGGGACGTCACACAACTTTCCGCTACAACACGGTGCATACTGCGGGTAATTCCGAGGGCTACCGTTCGGGTCCTGCGGATATCGTTGAATACAATTACCTTCACAATATGAGCTTACTCCAACACGATGGCTCGGCAATCAACTGCGGTGTTTATGCTATTAAGGATGTAAAAGTCAGTCACAACTGGATTCATGGCCTGCGCAGTAAAGCCGCAATTCGATTCGATACTTCCAGTATGTTCACGGCTTTTGTCAATTGGGGCGAGGGCGGGACCGTCAATCACAACGTCGCTTGGAATTCAGCTGGTTTAAAACTCAAAGGTGATCGACACCAAGTTTATAATAATCTCTCCTTCGATGCTTTCTCTGCAGGCAAGACTGATATTGCGCTTCCCTGTGCGCCACTCATGGGCGGTTATAATCGTTATTCAACAGTGAAAAATAACCTCGCGGGAGCGATCAATGGTCACTTTGTCGTGAGCCGCGGTATTCCACTTTTCTGCAAGAGTGAAAATAACTTAGAGACCGACCCACGTTCTGTACTTCGCGATCCCAGCAATTTGGATTTTCGCCCGATCAAAACTTTAGCGAATGTGGGCCCCTATGATAGTACGAGTGAAAATTATTGGATCCCTGGTTACAAGCATACAAAAGCGAGTATGCCGATTCCCGCGCTCAATGCTAAAAATGTCAAAGCTGATGCTGAGTTAATGTGGCGCCCCGCACGTGAATACGAAGCCTTTGATATCTATTTTTCCGCCGACAAATTCGCAGTAGAGAAGGGCGATGCCGCGGCTTTCCGTGGTCAGCAAAGCCGTAATATTTTTACACCCGGAAAACTCGATCCTCAAAAGACTTATTACTGGCGTGTAGATGTATTTAACAAAGGCAAACAAATTAAGGGTGAGCTCTGGTCCTTTGGAGGTGTCGAAGAAGTAAAGTACTATGATTATGATTACCCCGAGAAACCGATCCCCATGGCTAAGGACTATCAGCTTCCAGCCAGTATCCAAAACTCAAGTTTAACGAGTGAATCAAAGCAAGCGGTCCTAGGTTTATACAAACGTTTTTGGTGGGATGAGAACCTCAATTGGTACAAAGAACTCAAAGCTGAAAAAGCCAAATTAAAACCCGGAAAAAGAGGCTACGACAAGGTCCAGAAACGCTTGCAGGATTTCTATAAGATGGAGCAAGAGTTCATTCTTGAAGAAGCGAGTCAGAAACTCAATCAGCAAGAAGTGGAAATTTTAAAGCAGTCCCTAAGCACGAGCCTCGCAAAGAAGCGTGAAAAGCAAGCTTTAATCACGGGAATTCAATAAAGCCAAGGCTTTTTTTCCTTGAGTTAAAAGCCTTGTACCAGTAAAATATATTTATTCAAAATTAAGGTAGATATATGACTGACTGGAATACCCGACAGACCCTTCTCTTACGTGCGAAAAATCACGATGATGAATCCGCTTGGGAAGAGTTTGTCTATTACTACCGTCCCTACCTCTACGTTATTGCCCGACGCATGAACCTCAATCATCACGATGCCGAAGAAATCAGTCAGAATGTTTTGATCAAACTCTGGGATAAGATGCCTGACTTTGATTATAGTCAGCAGAAGGGACGTTTTCGCGGTTGGCTCTGTACGGTCACGGGCAATACGGTAAAAAACTTCCTTAAATCACAGCAAGCCCGCCTCAAGCGCTACGAAAAAGTGAAACGTCAGGAAGTCGAAGGCTACCTCAATGGCGTCAGCCTGCCAGAGATCGAAACAATTGCCGAGAGCGAATGGCGTACTTACATTGCCAACCTCGCATGGAAGAATGTTAAAGACGACCTCCATGCCAATGCTCGCGATGCCTTCATGATGTTCCGCGAAGGCAAAAAAGTTGCGGAGATCGCAGAAACCGTCGGCGTCACAGAAGGCTCCGCCTACGTCTACAAAAAGCGCGTCGAACAAGTCCTCTTCAAAGAAATCAAACGCCTCGAAGAAGAGATTTCTTAAGCTGTTTTAAATTAACTATTTAGGGTAAGTTGCAGTCGTCAGAAATCAGTTAGCAGTATAAAAAAGTTTGAAGATCGCTCATTTCATTCGCTACAGATCGTTCGCAGACTAACTGCAGTTTGAAAAAGTCGACAGTTATCAAAATCAGTTAGCAGTATAAAAAAGCTTTTAGCTTTTGAGTGCTCTTTCTAGGACTAAGTCGGCTTTTGATTGTGACGAAGCATTTCTAAAAATTTCTCGAATCGTCTCTGCCTTGTCTCGGGATTCTTCGCACTTGTTAATCCGTAGGCAATAAGATAGCGACTCGATTTCGTGAGTGTTTCAAAAAACATTTTCGCCTTAGGCTTAGTCTCGAGTGCTGCGAGGAAATCGGCGGGCACTTTCATTTCACTTGCCGTATAAGCATTCGCCCAACGACCGTCTGCTTTAGCCGCTCGAACGTGCACGAGTCCTGACTCCATCATTAGCCCATCTTTGATTAAACGCTCAACATGATCTCTGTTTCGTTTCGACCATTTACTTTTTACTTTTCTTGGCGTAATTCGCTGAAGATAGGCTTTATCATCAATTGACTTCTTGATGCCATCAATCCAGCCCCAACATAATATCTCAATAACTACATCGTCCCAAGTTACACTCGGGATGCCCGTGTTTTTCTTGAATATCTTCACCCATAGTTCGCTTTTGATGTGGTGATTTTTCTTGAGCCATTGGCCGAGATCTTTCGGGGAGGCAAAGCTTATGATTCTTGCTGGATTGGGCTCTGGCATATTGTTTTAAACTTAATCATAAGTTCAAAAGTAAGCTATAGCTTGAGCGAGCACATCGAATAGAAGCTATTAGCTTGATTGTTTATTATGTATTATTAGGCGGGAGATCTGAAGGAGGTGTATCGCTTGCTAGTTTCTCATTCTTTATGGCGAGTTTCTTCAAGCGTTTTTCTTCTTTCTTCTTTTTTTTCGCAAGGTCTTTCTGTCGTTTTTCATATGAATAGTTGGGTTTTGCCATCGTGATCTCTTAAGTTGATTTAAAGATAGAATATTTAGCAGAGAAGCTACATATCAATATAAGTGATTGAGAAATGAGAGACGCCGAATTTCCATTTGTAAATTCGGCGTTTCTTCAAATCGTTTGTCGTGTCTCTGTAGAGAGACGGAAAACTATGTTATAGTGGTGTAACATTAGTTGCACATGGTCCTTTTTGACCTTGTCCAACTTCGTACTCAACCTTTTGACCTTCGGCTAAAGATTTAAAACCACCTGTTTGAATTTCAGTGTGGTGAACAAAAAGATCTTTGTCACCGCTATTTGGAGTTATAAAACCAAAGCCTTTGTCATCGGCAAACCACTTAACTGTACCAGTTTCCATAATAGAATCCATAATATATTTATTTAATGTGCACAATTGTGCGTTTATACTCTAGTGGTTTAAACGAATAAAGCACTGTAGGTATTACTTATTTATTACATAAGGTCTAAGCTGAGCAAGTGATTTCTATTTGAATTGTGACTCACAAGGAAACTTATCTACTCCAATTTCTTGCTATTTATGCTTGACTCCGTCCTCTAAATATACCAACACTGCAGTAGGCATGCGAATAAAAAGATCTACCAACTTTTATAATAACTAAAAAAATTCGTGTCCTAGCAACTTCGCGAGAGAAACTAAAGAACAAGTCTCATTTACACACTTCAATTGAAATATAGATATATTATTTCACGCCAAGACGCTGAGTCGCCAAGAAAGACATCAAAGGCCATTTTGAATGGGAAGAGTTGTCCGCAATTGCGGGCGAGCCGCCCGCGCTCCCAGCAAAAAAAAAACAAGTCGAGCCTGCGAAGCCGATCTGTCAATTGTTCAAAAAGAGCAATCTTAAAACTCCTCTCTGAGTACTCCGTGCACTCTGTGGTGAAATAGTTTCTTTAAATTATTTGCTGAACATAAACTTCGTGTCTTGGCGCCTTCGCGAGAGAAACTAAATAACGAGTCTCATTTACACACTTCAATTGAAACATAGATGTATTATTTCACGCCAAGACGCTGAGTCACCAAGAAAGACATCAAAGGCCATTTTAATAGGAAGAATTGTCCGCAGTTGCGGGCGAGCCACCCGCGCTCCCAGCAAAAAAAACAAGTCGAGCCTGCGAAGCCGATCTGCCAATTGTTCAAAAAGAGCAATCTTAAAACTCCTCTCTGAGTACTCCGTGCACTCTGTGGTGAAATAGTTTCTTTAAATTATTTGCTGAACATAAACTTCGTGTCTTGGTGCTTTCGCGAGAGAAACTAAAGAACAAGTCTCATTTACACACTTCAATTGAAACATAGATATATTATTTCACGCCAAGACGCTGAGTCACCAAGAAAGACATCAAGGGTAACTTTGAATTGAGCGATTCGCAATTAAAAAAATAATTGAGTTGGAAGTTTAGGGACTCCGTCCCCATCCCTGCGAGGCTTGCCAGCGATCGACGGGCGGAAGGGTGATTGATTTTGATCTACAAGTGTTAAAAGCAGTGGATAAAGATAAAGAGCTAAGGGCTCACTTTATTCCAGAATGATGACTGAACATTTCTCTTTGAGGGCTTCGACGACTTTTGGCTCGCGTGCGACCATATCTTGACTCAAGGTAAGTTGTTCCAGTTGTGTGCAGTTGAGTAGGGGGGAGAGGTTCTTGAGACGTAAGCCGGCAATATTTAGCTTTTTGAGTGGCATACCCTGAAGCACATTGATATCATTTACGGCGGTGTAAGAGATGTCGAGGTTTTCTAAGGGGTTATTTTGTAGTGCTTGGATATCACTGACTTTTGTTTTACTTAAATTGAGTTCTTGTAGTGTCCAACTATGAAACAAATCCAACTTGGTCACCACTGTATTGGAAAGGTCTATTTTTTTAAGGGCAATGCCATTTATGAGGGATATTTTACGAAAGTATTTACCATCAATCTTGATGCTGCGTTCATTACTATTGTATTGGACTTCTATGCTAGATTTCGTACCGTAAGTGGCTTTTATAATAGTGGATAAAAACACGTATTTATCTTTGTATTCGCGATCTTTTTGAAAGTGATTCATGACGATGGCTATTTCTCGATTGAGCCCAAGTTCTTGGAGGTCGATAATAAATTGAGCCACATTTGTTTCTTGAATATTGAGCAGGCGCCATTTTCTGATAAATGGCTGGTAAGCTTCGCCACCAAAGCCCTTTTGAAATGCCTTATCAGCGGCTTCGAATTGCATTTCACCCAAAAGGCTTAGGGCATAAAGGTTCCAGGCCTTCTTTGATTTATCATCAAGCTCCAGAGTCATTTTTATAGCGTTCTCAAAAGCGAGGAACTGATAATTTTTCCAAGTGAGTTGTGAGCGACGAAAGAAAGCGGGAGCAGCTTTACGACTCAGGGTCATACGCAGTTGATTTTCTGCTTCGGCACGTTGAGTTTCACTTTCTGCTAAAGCTTGTAATTCTTGGGCTTTTTCTTTGGCAAGTACGGCTTCTTTTTCACGAGTGAAGATCTGATCAATAAAGGCAGCAATGAGCAGGGAAATAATCACAAATGAGAGCGCAATGAGTGAGCTCGCTGTCTTATTCCTTTTGATCAAGAGCTTGATTTGAGTCATGAAGTCGGCGTCTTCTGCGCTGGTCGCAAAACCACCTAGGTAAGCTTCCACATCTTTAACCAAAGCACCCACCGTCTGATAACGCTGATTGGGATCAGTTGCCATGGCTTTTAGGGTGACAGCTTCTAGGGCTTCGGGGATCTTGTGCGAAGCTCGAACTGAGGGTAGGACGATGGCTCCACTGACACATTGACGTATGGCTGAGTGAATGTCGCTCGAATCTACCGGAATTTCGTAAGTGAGTAGTGAGTAGAGGATCGCACCTAGGCTATAGATATCGCTGCGTTCGTCTTTTTCTTTATTGCGTCCTTCGGCTTGTTCCGGTGCCATATAGCCGAGACTACCTTTGATTATACCATCGAGGGTGGAGCATACATCCAAATCGAGGTTTTTATCAGCTTTAAAAATTGGTGGCTCATTGAGCTCAATTTCGGCAGTTTCTTTGTTTGCTTTGAGATCTTTGGCTAAGCCCCAGTCGCAAACGAGCACCTCACCAAATTCGCCTACTTGAATATTCTCTGGTTTGAGATCCAGATGAAGGATGGCTTTGGAATGAGCAAAGGCAATTGCTTCACAAATCTTGAGAAAGATATAGAGTAGTTTTTGCAGGTCGTATGCAGATTTTTTTCCTTCACGAAGATCTTTTAAAATGTCACCGAGTTCTTGGCCCTCAATTAGCTTCATAGTAAAAAACACTTCGTTCTTATCGTCGACGCCGATATCATACACGGTCATGATATTGGGATGCTGCAATCGGGCATTGAGGCGAGCTTCTTTGATAAAGCTACTCAATTTTTCTTTTTCGTCGGATTTGAGAAAGGCTATGGCGACGTCCCGTGAGGTAAGGCTATCACGACTGCGAATGATCTTCTTCATTCCCCCTTCAGCCAAAAAGACTTCGCCTTGGTAACGCTTTTCTAGGAGCTGATCAATAATTTTTTGTACTTCCTGTTCTTCCTTGGAAGGTTCTAAGGCACCATCGTAGAGATCTCCTAGGTCATCCTGGAAATCCGAAAAAAAATCATCGAGCTTAATATATTTTTTACTCACTGTGCACCCATTATCATTCTAGTAAGCTAAACTTCCGCTATAAACAATGCCATTGCTGATAGACTCTTTTTTGAATATTTTAGTTTCGAGATCACAGTCATCCCATAAGAAATTATAATTTGGACTAACTGAAAGTAAGTCTGACTTCATTGAGTACTTTAGATTACCACAAATAAAGGAACTACAATGAAGCCAAACAAGAGTAATTTATCGACCTTAAAACAGATCTGCCAATTAATTCCACCTCACATAGTCAATAAACTTGCTAAGAAGCATGGAATAAAGACCCGAAAATTTAGTTCGTGGAGTCACGTCGTAAGTTTATTATATACTCAGCTCTCTCATGCTTTAAGTTTAAATGATGTATGTGATGGTTTACATTATCACTCCAGTGCATTATTTCAGATTAGAGGTGCGACAGCACCCAAAAGAAACACTTTCTCTAATGCCAACCGAACACGGGATGCAGCAATGGCGGAAGATTTGTTTTGGGAAGTTTTAAATTCACTGCAGTCTCAACTTCCTAGCTTTGGTTTAGATAAACAGAATTCAAACTTCCCAAAACGTTTCAAAAGAGCCGTATATGCGGTTGATTCTACGACAATTCAGTTAGTAGCGCATTGTTTGACTGGGCTAAACATCGTCGCCGCAAAGCTGCGGCTAAATGTCATATGCAATTAAACCTTCAGACCTTTTTACCTTCCTATGCAATTGTTAAAGAAGCTAATACTCACGATTCAACAGAAGCCAAGGAGATGTGTGCTACTATTAAAGACGGTGAAATCGTTGTGTTCGATAAAGCTTATGTCGATTTCAAACACCTTTATCATCTTGATATCCGGGGAGTCAATTGGGTGACCCGTTCTAAAGACAATATGACTTATGATATAATCGAGGAACGATCCTCTAAAAGTAATATTATATCAGATCAACTCATTAAACTGAATGGTGTGAATACCGAAAAACATTATCCCAAAATACTCCGTTTGGTTGCCGCTAATGTTGAGATTGATGGAAAAATGAAGGTCCTGAAATTTCTAAGCAATAATTTACAGTGGGCACCAAGCTCTATCGCTTCTATTTATCAATCGCGATGGGGCATTGAAGTTTTTTTTAAGCAATTAAAACAAAACTTGAAGTTAGCTGATTTTTTAGGACATAACAAAAATGCAATTCAATGGCAAGTTTGGACTGCTCTGCTTACCTATGTTTTACTAAGGTTTCTAGCTTTCAGATCTCAATGGCCACATTCCTTCTCAAGAATTACGACTTTAATACGGGGAGTGTTATGGAGCTATTTCGATTTGTCTTCACTTTTAAAAACTTGTGGGACAGCCAGTGATCCGCCAAAGATCAAAGCCGTTCCAGATCAAGCGTATCTACCAAACTTTGATAAGGCATTCTATGGGACAGCATGTGTTTGATTAAGTCCAGTTTTAATTAAAACCGTCAAACCCCTTCAACGAAAATAATAGCTAACACGCACAAACATTAAGCGATATGAGCTAATTCAGAAATTTATGGGATGATTGTGTTTCGAGATAGTTAAATCTTTGCAATTAGTTCTGTATTACTTTTTAGTTAACCCCAAAGGAACTTTTTATGATTAAACTTTTTACTTTGCTCAGCTTTTTATCTTTGCTCAGCTTATATGCTAAACAACCCAATATCATTTTTATTCTAGCTGATGATGTCAGTCCAGATATGTATGGCTTCTATGGTAATAAAGAAGCGAAGACTCCCAACTTGGATAAAATTGCTCAAGAGGGCGTGATGTTTCGGACCGCATGGTCATCGGCCATTTGCGGCCCTTCACGAGCCTTGATAATGACGGGTTCCTATGCCAATCGCACGGGCGCTTATTACAATGGTTTTTTTAAACCAACGGCAAATGGCGAAGGTTTTTTCGAAGCTTATCCAAGCTTTGCTAAACTGATGCAGAAAGAGGGCTACCGTACCGCTGTTGCTGGTAAGTGGCACGTGGGTTCAGCAGAAGAACCTCATGAGAAAATTGTTGGTTTCGACGAATATTGCCTCTGGGAAGGCATAAAGCAACTGGAAGCGCTACCAGGCCAACCCAAACACACAGGACTTTGGGAAGACGATCGTACGCCTTCACGTTTTTGGGGTCCGTGCATCATAAAAAATCATCATTTAATGAAGACTAAGAATTCAGATTTTGGTCCTGATTTATTCACTGAATTCATCTGTGAATTCATGGAAAAGAGTGTCAAAGAAGAAAAGCCGTTTTTAGCTTATTACCCCATGGTGGGCCCCCATGGTGCACGCGAGGGATATCCAACTTGTCCTATTTATGGTGAGGTCGGCGACCTTGGTTCAAAAAAGCTTGAGCCAGAAGAGAAAGAACGTCGCTTTCGTGCGCTCAATGACTACATTGATATCCTCGTGGGCCGCATAAAGAAGAAAGTTCAAGATCTCGCTATCGAAGATGATACAATAATTATTTATGCTTCAGATAACGGCACTGCGGTTACCGCAAAATCACGTGGTGTCGAACGCGGAGGTCATGTGATCTTCACTCTTAAAGGCCCTGGTATCAAACAACGTGGTGCTACAGATGAAATTATGGATTTCTCTGATATACTTCCGACTTTCGTGGATTGGGCAGGGGGAAGCATTCCGCAGAATATTGATGGCAGAAGTCTTAAGCCTTTCCTCAGTGGCGATAGCGATAGTCACCGGGAATGGATTTATGGCTGCACTTCTACCTCGCAACTCTTGCGTACTCGCACTCACCTAATCGAAGTAATGAATCCAGTTATGGGTGTTCCTGGTGGACGATTTTATTATTGTGGAACGAATCGTCAGGGCAAGGGTTATGTCCGCGCCGAAAAGCTTCCCGAGCACTCGGCAGCACAAAAGCAGATGAGAAAAGTTTTGCAGAATTTTCCTGCACTCCAAAAAGATGATCCTTGGTTTCAAACAAAAAAAGGTAAGGCTTGGCTCAAAACTTATGTTAATCCCAAGGCTATTGAGAAACACTTGCACAATCATCGCGATTATAAGCATTACGACGAAAAACTCTAATGTATAAGTTTCTTTTACTTTTATATGTAACTTTGAGCTGCGGTGCCGAGTCAGTAAAAATCATTACCTACAATGTACTTTACGGCTTTAATCATGGGAAGAATATCCAAGAGGGGCAAGCTTGGCTCAAAGCTCAGCAAGCCGACTTTATTGCCCTGCAGGAAATGAAGGGCTTTGATGCTAATAAATTTGCGCAGCTCGCAAAGACCTGGGGTCATGAACACAGTTATTTTTATAAGCGTCCACATGGCATGCCTTTGGCCTTTAGTTCACGTTTTCCTATAAGCGAAGTCGAAGAACTTCATAAAGGAGTGAAGCGAGGCTTTTTAAAATTGAAGTGTAGGGGGATCGATTTCATTGTATTGCATATGACCTCCCAACGCCTGAGTGCTAGAAGACAAGAACTGAATTATATTAGCCCGACAATAAGTGAGCTCTTGAAAAAGAAAGGAAAAGTCATTGTCTTGGGTGACTTTAACTCCTTGAGTCCCCGGGATATGAAGCACCTATCTGAACTCGATGACTTATTAGAGGAAATGCGCAATACCCCAAGAAAAAAGCCCAATTTAAATGACAATAATTTTGATATAGGCATCATGACTGCTTTTGAGGATCTCGGATTAGTAGAGTTGTGCCATCAGCAATTGCAGGGGCAAAAAGACTTACAAGGTAGTTTTCCTAGTACTCTTTTAGAGAAAATCCCCAATAAGGAAATTCAAGAAAAGTATTTACGTAGGATCGATTTCATTTTATCTGATGCGATTAGCGCAAAAAATTTAAGTCAGGCGGCAATCCCTAAAGAGGGAGACTTGGAAAAGATTTCCGATCATTACCCCATCATCATCGAATTAAATAATTGAATTTACTCAAATCAACTACAAAGATCAGTTAAATTCTTTTGTTCTAATGAGTATTAGAACTAAACAAACAAGGACTCATTTATGCTGAGAAAGCTTTTACCAACTTTATTTTTTTTATGCTGTGCAAGCTTTGCTGCAGAGCGCCCAAATATACTTTTTATCATGACTGATGATCAATGGCGTCGTGAGTTTAACTTTTTGCCCGAAGGACGGGATGGCCAGGGTAAAGTACGTAACTTAACCCCCACGATCGATAAACTCTCTTCGGAAGGTATTATTTTGGATCGCATGTATGCCACCTCGACGGTTTGCACCCCCAGTCGCTATAGTATTTTGAGTGGGGAATATCCGAGTCGTAGTTTGGATAGCGGTTTTTTGCGCGATATGAAAGACTACGGCAATCAGCCTAACCCTCACTTCAATGTGCATATCACTCCAGGCAAAGCGAATATGGGAAGTGTCCTGAAAGCTAATGGTTACTTCACGGGTTTTGCGGGTAAAAATCACGTCATTCACGATGAAGCTATTAAAGTTCCAAGTATTAAGCCTTTTAGAAATGCCGATCCCTTTGATGCTAAAACACAAGCTTACCTACAAAAAAAACAGGCCGCCGAAGTGCAACGTGTACTCAATAATGGTTTTGATTTTGCAGGTAGCATTTACGCAGGCAATGTTCCAGGACACATGCCTGTCGAAATGGAAGCACACAATATGGATTGGGTCACTAAAGCTGGGCTTGATTTTTTAAACCTCGCCGAAAAGCAAGAAAAGCCTTTTTACCTCCACTTTTGTACCACACTTAATCATGGACCAGGCCCCGCAGGTGAAAAGTATTCGGCCGATCCGCGCTTCACGGCTGCAGGAGTTTTGGAAGAAAAACTTCGTGTTCAGCCTTCAAGGGAATCAATTATCGAACGTTTAAAGGCTGCCGGCATTCCCTATAAAGGAGATCATTCAGATCCACTTTGGTTGGACGATGGCATCACGGCTATAGTCAATAAAATTGACCAAATGGGCAAACTCGATAACACAATCATCTTTTTCTTCAACGATAATGGCATGGGTGCTAAAGGAGCTCTCTACGAGGGCGGGGCACTTTCTCCAACTTTTGTTTGGGGCAAGCCCCTCAAGGGTGGTCGTCGCTTAAATCAATTGCTCGCCAATATTGATTTTGCACCTACAGTTTATGAACTCTGCGGTATCCGCAAAGAGCTCCAGCCCAAAATGGATGGCAAAAGTTTTGTGAGTCTCCTAAAAGGTGATGATAAGCCAGTGAATGAGGCTGTTTTCTTACAAATTGGTTCCACACGAGCAGTGCTTAAGGATGAATTCAAATATATTGCTTGGAGAATTCATCCCGATCGTGAAAAGAATTTTGACGTCAAAATTAAAGACAAAGCACTTTATCATATTGCCTCCACTCGTGGTGGTCGTGGCTTGGAAAAGAAAATCCCTAAAAACTACAAGGCTTATTGGGATAAAGATCAGCTCTACGATCTTCGCAAAGACCGCAAAGAGCAAATCAATTTGGCTAAGAACCCTGAATATGCTCAAAAGCTCAAATCAATGCAAAAACTCTTAAGTGATCATATCAAAGAGCAACCGGGAACATTCGGCGAGTTTTAAACTCTAGCTAATTTAGTTGAATAAGTTAAGTCTTTTTCTAACTTGGTCGAGTTTTGTAAAAGACTTATTTTTTATAGACTTTACGATACTTAGTAGGAAGCATTCCCATGTGTTTAGTGAACTGCCTAATAAAGGTACTATGGTCGTAAAAACCAACATCTTCAGCAATTTGCTTAAGAGCTGTTTTGCTGCTGATTAAAGCGACACAGGCATAGTGAATGCGCATCTTAATGATGTAAGTCTGTGGAGTTACTGTGAGGACTTCTTTGAAAGTATCACCAAATTTGCGCTGAGTCATTTTCAGTCTATCGGCTAATTCGGGGACAGACATATTTGTTCTAAAGTTATCTCTGATGAACTCTAAAGCAGGGGAAATAGTTAAGTAAGAGCCCAACATTTTTTTCATGTATTCATGACTGGAAGTTGTAGAGGCGACACCGATAATCTTTCCTTCTTTATCTCGCACGGGCATTTTATTGGAAAAATAGCAGTCAATAATACCATCTTTATTGGGGGCGAGTTCCGCCATATTAAAGACAGCTTCACCGGTTTCGATGATTTCTTGTTCGTCTTTGTGGTACTTATCCGCTAGGTCAAACTCAAAGATATCATAATCCGTTTTGCCAATGATCTCATCTTCTGATTTAAAGCCGCAGCGTACGTAGGTCAGCTTATTGGCAATCATTACTCGACCTTGAGTGTCCTTTACGAAGAAATAAACTCCCATGGATTCACTTAGAAGCAGTTCCAGCTGATTAGAGGAACCTAACTGTTCCAAGAATTGATTTTTTAGTTTGTTCATATGATACATTTTTTTAATTTATAATTGTTCAAATTTACCTAAGACCAGACAAAGTACAACAAAAACTTGATGAACATTTAAAACAATTTTTTAAATCTACTGTGGTAACACAAGTATTTATGAATAAAGATTTTTTACTTTTATGCTGAAAACTTCACCTTAGATACAAGACAGATTATTCTTTAGTTGTACTTTAGCGCATATTATTTCGGAGCGCATAAATATGATTAGAGTAGATTTTCTGGTGATCGGAAAAACGAAAGAAAAATGGATCCAAACGGGAATCGACAAATACTTAAAACGTTTAAAGCCCTATGCTAATTTAACTCTTAAGGAATTGCCTGATCAAGCGGTCGACAAAAGAAAAGATAGCAAAATCTTACAAGCGGTGAGTTCAAGGGATTTATTGATTCTACTCGATGAAAAAGGACTTGAGTTTGCTTCAGTTGAAGGGGCTAAATGGCTTGAGAAAAAAGCACACCACTGTTCGGGAAAATTGATCTTTGTCGTGGGCAGTGCATATGGCTTTACAGAGGAAGAATATAGTAGGGCCAATCATACCTTAAGTTTATCGAAAATGACTTTTACACACGAAATGGTGCGAGTTTTCTTTTTAGAACAACTCTACAGAATGTTATCAATCCAAAAAGGTACACCTTACCATCACGTTTAATTATGGCTAAAAAATTAAAAAAAATTAGAAAAAAAATTCAACGTCCTCTTGAGGTCACTGCAATTTACGGCTTAATGTTTTGTGTAAAATGCCAAACTTTACGAGGTGCAAGAAGGCTTGGAACTATTCTTGGATATATTGGCTACAATGTACCCAGTATCAAAAAGTTAGTTAAGGCTAATCTCAATATTGCCTTTCCGGACATGAGTAAAAAAGAGGCTCGTAAAATTGGAATTGCTTCTATGACCAGTTTATTTAACGTTTTTATCGAGTTTTTATGGTTCAAGGGACGTGAACATAAAATTAGTCAATTTATCGAATGGGACGATGTTTCAATTAAAGAATTCAAAGAAAAAAGAGAAAAAAATAAAAATAAAAAGCCCTGTATTTTATTGACCATGCACATGGGCAACTGGGAAGTAACGGCACAAACTTATCATCTTATTTCAGATGAGATATTAACTTCTGTTGCAACACGTATAAAAAATAATGTTTTAGAAGACCTTATGTATCAAGGGCGAACTGCCACAGGTGCTAAAATTACGCATCAAAAGGGTGCCGTCAAAGCTCTTGTTCAAAGTTTGCGAACTAAGCAATCCATCGGCTTACTCGTTGATCAAAACACCAAGACTCACCAAGGTGGCGTGTACGCTAAGTTTTTTGGTTTAGATGCCACAATAAGTCGAAGTCCAGCCACCTTTGCTAAAAAGTTTAACCCCGATATGATTATGATTGAATGCCATAGAACTCAAAAAGGTTTTTATATAACATATAAGCAGCTACCCTTTACCTACGAGGACTGTGAATCGGAAGATGATTACTCAGCAAAACTACTCAAATACATGGAAAGCCTCGTAAGAAATCGTCCAGATCAATGGGTGTGGTATTATAATCGCTGGGGTACTTTCCGTAATAAAGAAGACAAATCTAAATACCCATATTATGCTTCGCTAGAATCTAAATATGATTAAGCCTACATAGATAATTATACATAATATATATTATGCGACATAAAAGATCTATAGGGACAATTCGTCAGTTTATACGTGAGCGTGCTCGAGCTTGGAATTGTGTTAACATCATTCCGAAGCCACAGGATGTGCAAGTATGGTCTGGCTACTTTGTTTTTAGTGATTGTTTGAAGTTTGATGTGAAAAGTTCTGAGGCTGAAATTGCCTGTAACCATTTAAAATCGTATTTGGAAAATCTTGGTGTTCAGTCGAGTGATTCTGCTGATCAAGTGATTGAGTTTGTTGAGGCCGATATGGCTAAAGAAGCTTATGCAATCAATGTAGACTCCCATAAAATTCAGATCAAAGCTCATGATTCATCGGGCTTTTTGTATGCGGTTTATTCAATCAAACAGCTCATTCCCGTGGGGATTCGTGAGATTAAGGCTGTGGCCATCCCCCTATTGAGTTTGAATGATTTCCCACGCTTTCCCTGGCGTTCTTTTACCCTTGATTGCTCGAGACAATTTTTCTCCATCGAGACACTTAAGCGCCTTTTTGAGCAATTATCCTTTTATAAAATCAATGTATTTCATTGGCATTTATGTGATGATGAAGGATGGCGTTTAGAGATTGATGCTTTCCCCGATTTAACCCAAAAAGGTGCCTGGCGTGGCCCCGATGAAATCCTTCCCCCCGATCGCGGATCGGGTCAAAAACGCTATGGAGGCTTTTATAGTAAAGATGAAGTAAGGGAACTTATTAGCTACGCAGCTCAGCTCGGTATTGAAATCATTCCAGAAATTGATATTCCTGGCCATTCACTTGCCATAGTCAATTCATATCCTGAAACGCGCTGCAGTCCCGTCTCTCAGCAACTTTTAGATAAAGGCGTTAAACTCAACACCATTTGCCCTTCAAGAAATGAAAACTTGGTTTTTCTCAAGCAGATTTTAACTGAAGTTTCCGAACTCTTCCCTTCTCAATACATCCATATTGGCAATGATGAAGTTGAACGCGCGCATTGGGATAATTGTGAATCTTGTCAAAAGGCTATCGAGACGAATCATTTTAATTCGAGTCGGCAGTTACAAGATCATTTCTTTAGACAAGTTCATCAAACTGTGAAGTCACTTGGTAAAGAAGTTGTGGCTTGGAATGAAAGTTTAGCCGACCCCAATCTTCCTCAAGACACGACGATTATGTCCTGGGAAGGTGTTGATCCCGCAAAAGAAGCTTTAGCTCGAGAGATACCAGTTATTTTGTGCCCGGGCCCCTACTGCTATATTGATATGGCTCAAGGCCCCTTTGAACGAGGCCATTCTTGGGCGGGCTTCTTGGACATGGAGAAAGTTTATTCTTATGAACCTTTAGAGGACTTAAACAATACTGCGCTCGTTAAGGGCTATGGCATTTGTTTATGGGCTGAATACTTAGATCAAAAAGATTTTATTTGGGAACAAATATTTCCACGACTTTTAGCTGCTAGCGAAGTGGCTTGGAGTTCAGAGAAAAATTGGCCCAACTTAATGAAACGCTATAAGAATTATCATTGTCATGACTTAAAGAGCAAGGGTTTTCCATCGAGAATTAATAAGCCGCAAATCGTTTATAAAAACAAGACGGTTTCTCTTATTAAGCAAGATCCAAATGATCAAGTGTATTTCAGCACTGATGGCTCGACGCCGACTCAATCGAGTGAAGTCTACACCATGCCCATCAGCACTGATGAGCTTAGTGACTTTAAAGCTCGACTTCTCAGTCCTTGTGGATCGTGGTCAAGCGTCAGTCGCGTCCCGAATTTTGATGACATCCAGGAAAGCCAGTACAGTCATTATCCTTATCAAATCAAGACTTATCGCAAAGCCCGTTATCAGGAACCAGAGTCTAATGCGGGGAAAGGAAATAGAGAACTTTATGTTTGGGTCCCTACTCCTTATATGCCGGGAGAATTTATCGATTTTATTTTTGAGGAGCCACTCAAGGCCTCTCATTTAGAAATACGTTCAGGTGTTCCCAAAACACTGCGCAGTTTAGTTGAAGAAGCTGAGTTACTTTATTCGAGTGATGGCTCAGACTTCCATAAAATAAGTGATTTTGTTGATGGGGTTTCGAAAGTAAATATCCAAGAGCTAAGCATCAAGAAGCTGAGAATCTTATTCACTAAAGAACAGAGTGAATGGACCGCCATTCAAGAATTGCTTATCAAAGCATAAGTTCATCTTCGTGAATACAAATCAACTATAAATAAGCTAGATTATTCCTTGTGTTGATTTATTTCCTTACTTGTTCATTTGAAATTTGTTATACAGCCTGTAAGTAACTCCCGCTAAACCAATCTTTAACAATTGTCTAACCATTTCTTAACTAAAGATTCTTAAGTCGGAGTTCTTCAAAACTGAGATGACAAGGAATCACAACACAGGAAGAAAATGAAAAAATTCTTACTTCTAACAACGCTTCTTTTTAGCGTTATTTCACCTACATTTGCCCAAGAAACACCCGCACCACCACAAGCTGTTCAAAGTGAATTAAGTCAATCAGAAGATTCAGCCGCTCAAGCAGTCGATTCAAAGATGGCCTTGGAATCAGAAGCTCAATTAGAAAGTGCTGAGAAAGCAGACACTAAGCCCCTTGTTAAAAGTCTTAAGAAAGAATATAAAAAGCTCGATTCAAAAATCATTCAGAAAATGGTTTTCTCACTTCTAGGTGGTCTAGGCATCTTCTTATTAGGTATGCGCTTCATGTCTGATGGTATTCAGAAAGTTGCTGGCCCCTCCCTTAAAAAATGTATTAAGATGGTGACAAACAACCGTGTGCTCGCATGTATTGCAGGTGTTTTTCTTACAGTTCTCGTCCAATCTTCTTCAGTAACTACTGTAATGGCGGTAGGTTTTGTTAACTCCGGTATTATGGCGCTACAACAAGCTATTGGTGTTATTCTCGGTGCGAATATCGGTACGACTATTACAGGCTGGGTTATTGCCCTTAAAATCGGTAAATGGGGTCTTCCTATTCTAGGGATAGCTGCTTTTACGTTCCTCTTTAATAAGAAAGAAAAAGTTAAATTCATCTCTATGGCTATTATGGGTGTCGGTATGGTTTTCTTCGGTCTTGAACTGATGAAAAATGGTTTCAAACCGATGAAAGAATTACAAGAATTTGAAAAAGCGTTCTCTTACTTCACTGCGGGTTCTTATATTGGCGTTCTCAAATGTGCTCTTGTTGGCTGTATCCTAACTGTTATTGTTCAATCCTCTTCGGCAACACTCGGTATTACCATTGCTCTCGCCACCACAGGTGTTATTCCTTTTGAAACTGCAGCTGCACTTGTACTCGGTGAAAATATTGGTACCACAATCACCGCTTTCCTTGCATCAATTGGTGCTTCAACCAACGCCAAACGCGCGGCCTACTTCCACATTTTCTTCAACTTAGTTGGTGTTTTCTGGATCACGCTCATTTTCTCTCAATACATGGAATTCATCACTTGGTTCATGGGTCGCTTCAAAGATATTACAGATATCAATGCTTCAGTAACTGAAGTTATTGATGGCCAAGAAGTCTTAACTTTCCCATACATGACTGCAGGTATTGCCATGGTTCACACCATCTTTAACGTGGCTAATGTTCTCTTCTTCTTACCTTTCACTGCTGTAGCAGCTAAGATCCTTAACAACATCGTTAAAGACAAAAAGGTTACGGGTGATAAATACCTCACGAATCTCGACTTCCAGATGTACGATTCACCTTTCGCAGCGATTGAGCAGAGTGCGCATGAGATCAAAAAGATGGAACATAAATCTGATCTTATGCTCGTTGACCTCAAAAACTTCATTGAAGGCAACGGCGATCATAAAAAACTCAGTCGTAATATTTTCCGTACAGAAGATATATTAGACAAAGTTCAAACTGAAGTGACCGACTTCTTAACTGATGTCATGAGCCAAGCTCTCAACACCGATGAATCAGAAGAAGCTAAAAAACAACTTCTACTTGCCGATGAATACGAATCGATCTCTGATTACATCATGACTATTGTTAAACACTTTAAGAGACTTGAAGATAATAACTTAGAATTTAATGATAAGCAGAAAAGTGAGATTTTAGAGCTTCATGAGCTGATTACTACTTTCTACAAAAAGATTCAAAATCCTGATAAGAATGATCAAGCTATTCACTCTGAAGCTTCGGTTCGTTCTGAAGAAATCACTGCTGAGATCCGCAAATACCGTTCAAATCATTGGGAACGCCTTTCTGACAAGCGCATGGACCCTTTACTCAGTACAACATTCACTGATGTGATTAATTCTTATAGAAAGATCAAGACTTTGATTCTCCACGTTGCTGAAACTCGCGCGGGTATTAAATAAAGAATTACACTTAAAGTATAGAACTTATTAAGGTCTGAACATTCTGTTCAGGCCTTTTTTCTTGCTTGGAAGCTTAGTTAAGAGTCTCTCAATCGCTTAACATAAGCTTAACAAAGGTTTAATCGGACTTTGACTACTTAGATTTTGATGAAGCTCAAAGCATGCGGTAATAGTGATGCATCTTAAATCATAACCTAAAAATGAAACTAGGAAAAACAAACATGCACTTCCTCAAAAAAGCATTCGCCTTCACGGCAGCTGCCCTCACTGTAACAACTGCTTCTGCAGTAGACGAAAACCTCGCAACTTACAAGCCAGTTAGCTCACTTTCTGGTAACCTTAACTCTGTAGGTTCTGATACACTCAATAACCTTATGGCTCTTTGGAGTGAATCTTTCCAAAAGAAATACCCTAACGTAAAAATTCAGGTTGAAGGTAAAGGTTCTTCTACTGCACCTCCAGCACTTATCGAAGGTGTTTCTCAGCTCGCTCCTATGAGCCGTATGATGAAAGAAAAAGAGCTCGACGCTTTCGAGAAAAAGTTCGGTTACAAACCAACACCAGTTGGCGTATCAATCGACGCTCTCGCTGTATACGTACACAAAGATAACCCAATTAAAGGTCTTAACTTCAAAGATCTCGACGGTATCTTCTCTTCTACTTATAAGCACGGCGGTTCAGACGTTAAAACTTGGGGTGACCTTGGTATGACTGGTAGCTGGGCAAACACAACGATCTCAATGTACGGTCGTAACTCTGCTTCTGGTACTTACGGTTACTTCAAGAAGCACGCACTTGCTAAGGGTGACTTCAAAGCTAACGTTAAAGAAATGCCTGGTTCTTCTTCTGTAATTAGCTCAATTGCTAAAGAAATCTCTGGTATCGGTTACTCTGGTATCGGTTATAGAACTTCTGAAGTTCGCGTTGTGCCACTTACAAAAGATGGCGAAACTTTTTACGAACCAACGATTAAAAACTGCCTCAACAGAAAATATCCTCTTGCACGAGTTCTCTATATCTACGTGAACAAGAAACCAGGTCAAAAACTTGACACACTTACACTTGAATTCCTCAAGTTTGTTCTCTCTAAAGAAGGTCAAGAGATCGTTGCAAAAGACGGTTACTACCCACTTCCTGCAAAAATGGCTGACAAGATTGTAAAAAGCCTGAATTAATCACATATAGATTTTTACAAAATTGATGATGGGATCTATTATTGATCCCATCATATTTTTATTTTATAAAGGAAAACAATATGTCATCTACACTTAAGACAGCTAAGCGAACTCTACTCGTAGATAAGTTTATGTCTGTTGCCATAAAAGTCTGTGGCGTGGGTATCATTGCAGCTGTGATGTGCCTTTTGGTCTACATTTCTTATGAAGTAGCCCCTCTTGTTCAGAAAGCTAAAATTGAACATGTAAAAACGATAAAACTTGAAAGCTCAAAAATCCACGATTGGGGGTTTGACGAATGGTCTAATGTCCCTACTACAATTGATTCAGAAAACCTCATATTCCAATCCGCCAAAACTGGCGATGTTTTACAAACAATTTCCTTAAAAGAATTTCTCGGCCTAAATAAAGACGAAATCATCAGTGCCGCTGACTACAATCAATCAAAAGAACAGTTTGTTGCCGGCTCTAACCAAGGTCGATTTTTTATTATCGACGTTAATTACTCGCGCGTTGAAAAAGGTGATGAATGGGTGACCGTTTTTGCCCCGAGTATCGCAGGCAAATTCAATTTCCAAAGCAAACACCCTATATCAGCCATCTCTTACGGTGCCCAAGACGAAGATAAATTAGTTGGGGCCCTCATCCAAAACGGCGAACAAGAAGAAGTTAAAGTCGCTTACCTTGCCCAAGAAGTTGATCTTTTTGGTAATGCCGGAGATTTAGAGATTGAAGAAACTTACGACATACAATTAGAGAATAGAGTTAAATCAATCCTCGTTTCGAATCAAGCTAATATGATTAGTTTAGCTGATAACAAAGGTAAGCTCACTATCTTTCACTGCCGAGGCAGCAAACCTGAAAAATTCCAAGAAGAAGCTTTAGGAGATGTGGAAAACACAGTACTTGCTCCAGTTCTTGGCGATATGTCATTAATTACAGTCGATAAGCAAGGCGCAGTAGTCGGCTTATCTATGTATAAAGAAAACGAAAAGACTCCCCTACTCTTTCATAAAACGAAGCTCGAGCTCGAAGCCATGCCTGCAGGTGAGACCTTCCGCTATAGTGGGAGTACACGTAATAAAAGTTTTTTACTCAGCTCTGATAAAACGATTCGACTCTATAATTTCACTACAGAACAATCCCGTTGGGAATACACTGCTAAAGCCAATATTACTGGCATCAACATCTCAAAGAAATATGATAACATTTTTATCCTCGATGAAAATAATAACTTATCGCAATACAATTTAAATGACCCCCACCCCGAGTCTAGCTGGAAAACTTTCTTCGGTAAAATTCACTATGAAGGCGCTCCTGAAGAATCATATAAGTGGGAGTCCACTGGAGGCACTGACGAAGCTGAATCCAAAATGTCAATGATTCCCCTCGTTTATGGTACACTCAAAGCGACTTTTTATGCGATGTTATTTGCGACTCCCCTCGCTTTATTCGCCGCCTTATACACATCACAGTTCCTTCACCCTAGCCTCAAAAAAATTGTTAAACCAACGATGGAAATCATGGCTTCTTTGCCTTCCGTTATTATTGGTTTCTTTGGTGCTATTTGGTTAGCTCCAAAAGTCGAAGACAAATTCCCTTCTATTATTGCTCTCTTAGTTTTACTGCCCTTAATGACGATGATTTTTGGACGAATTCAAGCAAAGATTCCTCTTGGTTCAAAACTTAAATGTGCTAATGGATATGAATTCTTTTGGTTGATTCCTGTTCTCGTGATTTCAGGTATCGTCGCATGGAAACTCGGCCCCGTCTTTGAGAATATGATTTTTGATCATAGTTTTAAATCTTGGTGGAATCATTCACTGGGAATGAAGTACGAATCTAAAAATGCAATCATCGTTGGTATCTCTATGGGTTTTGCGGTTATCCCTATCATCTTTACAATTACTGAGGATGCCCTATCCAATGTACCCCAAAACCTCATATCAGGTTCTCTTGCTCTTGGTGCGAGTCGCTGGCAAACAGCAGTAAAAGTTGTGCTCCCCACTGCATCCGCAGGTATTTTTTCCGCTATTATGATTGGCCTCGGTCGCGCAGTTGGTGAAACAATGATTGTCTTATTCTGTTGTGGTGGTACATCGATTATGGAAACCAACCCTTTCTCCGGTATGAGAACTCTATCGGTTAACTTAGCAACTGAGTTACCTGAAGCTCCTAAAGATGGAACGCTTTTTAGAGCTCTTTTCCTAGGTGCCCTCCTACTTTTCCTTATGACCTTTGTCATCAATACAATTGCAGAAATACTGAGGCAGTATATCCGCAACAAATATAAGGTAGTTTAATCATGTCTAAAGAACATAAAATCAAAGGCGAAACACGCGTCTGGATTACCGGTTTAGGGCTCTCAGCGGGCTTGATCATGACATTATCCATTCTCGGTCTTATCTTTTACTACGGCCTTAGTGTTTTCTGGCCTAAAGACGTTGTTACTGTTAATGTTCCTGAAGAACTCGCTATTCGTGATAAAAAGGGTACGAGCACAAGTTTCTGGGGTATTGAAGTTAAAAGAGTTGAACAACAGATCCCAGGACGCTCAAAAGAAGAAAAACCTATCTCGGTACAGTATTATACTGCAAATAGGGATGCTTATGGCAATAGTTTTATCTTCGTTAAAGAGAGCCAATTAAATATTTCAGAGCAACTCGATCCTAATGTAATGATTATGGAACGTGAGTCTGAATCTCGCGCGATTGTCAAGCCTTTAAAAATTGTGGTTGATGGCAAAGAGATAGAAGCCTCTGCAGCCAACTTTATTGAGGAATTTGATAATGCGATTCAACATGCAGCTGATAAAAGACACGCAGCAGAAGAACTTGTTGGCGGTATCCTATTAGATATAGCTAATGAAATTAAAAATTTAAAAGTCGTCATTCACAAGAAGCAATTAGCTGAGCAAGACACTTCTGCCGAAGAAGCTCAGATGAAAGAACTCAAAGCTCGTGCAGATGAGAACGCCAAAAAAGTAAATGATCTCTACGAAGAAAAAGATAAAGATAGCTTAACTGTGCAGGTTAACCCTAATGGTATGACTTACGAAATGCCTATTGGTGAAGTCATTCGCTACAACTTCCCCAATCAACTGGGGACAATGAGTCGTCTCTCTTTGTTCTTTGAAAATGTTTATGAGTATGTTACAGCATATCCTCGTGAAGCTAATACTGAAGGTGGTATATTCCCTGCGATTATTGGTACCTTAGTAATGACGATCGTTATGTGTATTCCCGTGACATTCTTTGGTGTCATTACCGCTATCTATCTTCACGAATATGCAAAAGACAGCTTAGTGACTCGTGCCGTTCGCATCGCGATCAATAACCTAGCTGGTGTGCCCTCTATCGTATTTGGTGCCTTTGGCTTAGGTTTCTTTATTTATTTCATAGGTTCAAACATCGATGACTTCTTCTTTAAAGACTGGAAGCTCGCCACTGGCGAACCTATTTTCGGTACAGGTGGTTTACTTTGGGCTTCATTAACACTCGCATTGATGACTCTGCCAGTGGTTATTGTCTCTACTGAAGAAGCACTCTCGTCAGTACCCCATGGCCTTCGTGAAGGTGCAATGGGCTGCGGTGCAACTAAGTGGCAGTCAATCTGGACAGTGATCCTGCCTTCTGCAACACCAGGTATAATTACAGGAATGATTTTAGCCATGGCTCGTGGAGCTGGTGAAGTAGCGCCACTGATGTTAGTGGGCGTTGTAAAACTCGCACCGAGTTTGCCGGTGAATGCCACTTACCCCTTTGTGCACATCGACCAGAAATTCATGCACTTAGGCTTCCATATTTATGACCTTGGTTTCCAGTCACCTGACTCAGAAGCGGCTAAGCCAATGGTTTATGCGACCACACTCTTTTTAATTCTCACCGTCACAGGTCTTAACCTGGCAGGTATTATAATTCGCCAAAGACTAAAGAAACGTTTTGCGACTGGCGCATTCTAAGAAAATTTTTATTAAACTTATAGGTATTAATCATGAGCACTGCTAATAAACAACTCATACAAATCAAAAACTTTGATTTCTCCTACGGTTCCCATCAAGTTCTTTTCGATGTTAACATGGATATTCCCGAAAAAGAAGTTGTGGCTTATATTGGCCCTTCAGGTTGTGGTAAATCCACCCTACTTCGCAATATGAATCGCATGAACGATTTAGTTGATGGTATTAATCACAAAGGTGATATTACCATTAATGGTTCGAGCATTTACTCAAAATCAACTGATGTTATCGCTTTGCGTCGTCGTGTTGGGATGGTATTCCAGCATTCCAATCCCTTTCCGAAATCTATTTACGAAAATATTGTTTATGGGTTGAGAATTGCGGGTCGCAGTAACAAAGCTGAATTAGATGCAGTTGTTGAAAAAAGTTTGAAGTCAGCGGCTCTTTGGGAAGAAGTAAAAGATCGTCTCGATGCCAATGCCCTCGGTCTTTCTGGTGGTCAGAAGCAACGTCTTTGTATCGCGCGAGCCATTGCGTGTCAACCAGAGATCATCCTCATGGATGAACCTTGTTCGGCTCTTGACCCTTTAGCAACAGTTAAAATTGAAGAACTGATTCATGAGTTGAAAAAAGACTTCACAATTGTTATAGTAACTCATAACATGCACCAAGCAGCACGTGTATCAGATAAGACAGCTTTCTTTTATATGGGGAAACTTATTGAGTATGACCAAACTGAGTTAATTTTCTCAAACCCAAGTCAAAAACAAACAGAAGATTATATTAGCGGTCGTTTCGGTTAATTTTTAGGAGAGAAGAAAATGAAAACACATATGCAAAGAGAAATCAACGTTCTTAGAAATCAACTCCTCGAACTTGGTGGTGATGTTAATTCTAGTTTAAATATGACGTACAAAGCCTTATTAGATATGGATAAAGCTTTGGCAAATAAAGTCATCAAAGCAGATCAAAAAATCAATGACGCTGAGATTATTATCGAAGAGAATGCTTTGAAAATCTTAGCTCTCTATCAACCAGTTGCCTCTGACTTACGTGAAGTGATTAGTTTCCTCAAGATCAATAATGACTTGGAACGTGTGGGTGATCTTTGCAGTAACATCTGCCGCTACATCAAAAAATCGCTTAAAGCGGGCGCTATTGATGTTCCAGATAAACTTCAAGAGATGTTCCCGAAAGTTCTTAATATGATGAATCTAACGATTGATTGTGCTTACAAAGACGACATTGAAACTGTTATTCAAGTTTGTGAACTTGATAATTCGATTGACGCACTCAACAAGAGTCTTTTATCTGAATTAAAAGAAAAAATTCAAGAGTCTCCTGAAATGACGGACCAATTGCTTTACTACTTCTCGATTTCACGAACTTTAGAAAGAATTGCCGATTACTTTACAAATATTTGTGAAGATATTTATTACAAGGTTACGGGATCAATTGTTCGCCATAGTCCCGAGAATATGATTTTAGAAGACGAGGATTAAAGATGGCAAAGCGAGTTTTAGTAGTTGATGATGAGCCCGATATTCAAGAGCTCCTTAAACTGACTTTAGGTAAAGAAGGTTACGACGTCATTTGCACCGGTGATGGTTCAAAGGCAATCAAAATGACTGAAACTCATGCGCCCGACCTCATTATTCTTGATGGCATGCTTCCTGGCATGGATGGCAATGATATTTGTTACCGCTTAAAAAATGATAAATCAACGGCAAATATCCCAATTATTATGTTGAGTGCTCGTACTGATGAAACCGATCAAATCATTGGCATTCGTTTAGGCGCCGATGACTACATCACAAAGCCATTTAGTCCAAAAGTTCTCTCCGCTAAAGTAAGTGCTACAATTAAGCGTGCTGCACAAAATAAAGACCTTAGCCATGATGAAGATATTCTTCGTCATGAAAAACTTGTGATGAATAAGGCTGACTTCTCTATAACTTACGAGGAACAGCCAGTGAAACTGACTGCTGTAGAATATAACCTACTCTATTTCTTGTGTAAAAAGCCAGGTCGCGTTTACACACGTGAAAGAATTCTCGAAGAAATTCGTGGCGATGATGTGATTATCACAGGGAGAACAGTAGATGTTCATATTCTATCCTTAAGACGTAAAATCCCCGGTTTTGAAAGTTATATCGAAACTGTAAGAGGAGTGGGTTACAGAATCAAAGCATGAAGCCAGTCAACACCGCTTCATATATTTATTGGCTGAGTCGTCGTGTTTTCCTATTGTCAATTGTCATACTTTTTGTGTGCTCATTTGTTTTTGAATTACTCCAAAAAGAAACGATTGATCATGAAGAAGAATTAAAAAGTTCAGCCGCTTCTCTTATACTCCAGCAACAAATCTCCCATAAGAGCTCTCAAGCAGATAGAGAATTTCTGTTCTCTCTCTCTAAAAAACTTGATGCTGATGTTCACCTAGTTGACATCAAGGGAAACATGTTGGCATCGAGTACTGCCACGAAGCATCAACTGAGGGACAAACAAGCGATTGAAGAGCTCCTGCAATCGCCTGAGGCTCAAACTTTTTCGTCATATAACAATGAAAATCGCACAGTTTTTGTCCGTTGTTACTTTCCTTTATCGGTGAAAAATGATCAATTCAAAAAAATGATCATCATTGATAAAACCTATGAGATCCCCAATCCATACATAGGCATGGCCTACCAGTCTTTGTTTCGCAGTTTAATTATAAGTGCGATTATCAGCCTGCTCATTGTGGTATCTATTGGCTTACCCACACAGCGCGATTTAATCACTATCAGCAAGACCTTTACCTCTTCAAGTAAAGAGGTGGATAATTATGAGGGTATCCCTCAGTTAATGAAAATTCTCATGTTACAAACAAAGTTCCGCAAGCGCTCAAAAAGCGTCAGAAAGAAACTTAAATTAGAAATTCAATACTGGGAAACATTCTTCAACTCCATTCCGCTCGGTGTAATTATTGTGGATGATGAAAATCGCATCATCAATGCCAATCAATTGAGTTTTGAGTTTTTTAATATTGAAGCCCCGAAAAAAGTAAAGGGGGCTTTCATCATGCAAACATATAAAAGTTCTGAACTTTCACGCCTTTCTAACGATTTTATACATTCCGAATCCACGTATTCAGAAGACAATTTAGATATCTTTCGCAATGCTAAAGAAACTAATATGGTCGTTAAACTGGTGCGAATAAGTCTTGGGAGCCGAAGCAAAGGGTCTCTTATTGTGATCAATGACATTACACGTTTGCGAAAGCTGCAAAATGTAAGAAAAGAGTTTGTCTCTAATGTTTCTCACGAGCTTAAAACTCCTATAACCGTTACAATGGGTTTTTTGGAAGCGATGGAAGATTGCCTCGATGACCCCGATCAAATCAAATATTTCTATAATATTATTAAACGGAATACGCATAGAATTAATGATATCATCCAAGACCTGCTCATTCTTTCTAGGCTGGAAATTGATGAAAAAAATCAGAATTTTGGTTTTATGGAGAAAAACATTGCTCATACCCTTCAGAATATTGTTGCACTAACTTCTGATGAAATAAATAAGAAAAACGTTTCTTTAGTAAGTGGCTTTGAGGATCAAGTTATTGTAGCCAATCACAGTCTAGTTGAGTTAGCTGTCAGAAATCTTCTAGAGAATGCTATACGTTATTCCCACAAAGATGCCCCACTGGTCACTTTATCTTTAGCGGACTCTGAGAACCATTGGATTATTCGAGTCTCTGATAATGGCCCAGGTATACATACTAAATTCCAAGGTCGAATTTTTGAACGTTTCTTCCGTATGGATGAATCACGTGACCGAAATACAGGTGGCTCTGGTTTAGGATTAGCTATTGTTAAACATATTGCCCAACTCCATAATGGGAAAATCCATTTAGATTCTAGCTTGGGCAATGGTTGTACCTTTAGTCTTTACCTGCCAAAAAATCTTCAAAAAAGTTAATTGACCGAAAAAAAATACTCAATAGTACAAAAAATTTAAGTATTCATTTGAATTATTTATTTTTTTTCTGCTCGAAAAACAAAAAGCCTAATCTATTGTTATTATATAGTTTATTCAGTGAATCAGGGAGAAGGTCACTATGAAGAAGAGTATTTTAGTAGTCGAAGATGAACTCGTAACTCAAGAGCTTATTAAGCATGCTCTAATCAATGCGGGTTTTGATGTGAAAATCACTTCAAAAGGTAAAGAAGCTATTCAAATAGCTGAAGATGAACACCCTAGTCTAATTCTTCTTGATGGTATGTTGGACGATATTGATGGCACTGAAGTTTGTCAGGCACTCAAGAAACACATTTCCACCACGAGTATCCCCATCTTTATGTTATCGGTTCGCTCTGATGAAAATCATCAATTAACAGGTCTTGAACTTGGTGCGGATGATTATATCACGAAACCTTTCAATCCAAAGATTCTCGTTGCAAAAATCAATGCAGCTTTCAGACGTGCTCATTTAGATCACACCGACTTTAGTAGTGATGATGTCATTACTCACAAAGGTTTAGTCATGAACTTAGCTGACTTCTCGGTTAAACTCGATGGAAAACTGCTCAATTTAACGCCAGTTGAATACAAGCTCTTATTTTTCCTCTGTAAACACCCTGGACGCGTTTATTCACGTGAAGCAATTCTAGAAAAAATCCGTGGCGAAGATGTTATTATTACAGAGAGAACCGTGGATGTGCACATTCTTTCAATCAGACGTAAAGTTGGTGATTTTGCTCCCAATATCATTACTGTACGAGGTATCGGCTATAAAGTAGCAGAAGAATAAATCTCACAAGATATTTTTTAAAGCCCTAATGAAATTAACTTTCATTAGGGCTTTTTTATTCAGGGAAGTACTTATCCAAAAGTGATGAGATAATCCTCGTCAATGGGTTTATCATCGATGATTTGCTCAAGATCTTCAACTGAGAAGTCTTCTAAGCTATTGATGATTTTATCCGGTAAGAATGAATAGTTTTTCATCTCTTCTTCTGAGGCTCGACCACTCATGACCATAACGCTATAATAGCCTAACTGAATGCCACCATAAATATCGTTCTCCATATGATCGCCAATCATCACCGTAAAAGAGGCGCGCATGCCCAAGAGCTTTCTGGCTGAACGCAGCATCAAGGGGCTTGGCTTTCCTAGGTTAAGAGCCTTTTTATCAGTTTCGTCTTCGAGAAGTTTCACAATAGAACCACAACCACTTCTTAAACCAAAAGCGGTCGCTCTTTGATTATCCATATTAACCGTTACGAGCCTAGCCCCTTCTTTTAAAAATTTTATCGCTTTATCGAGCATGGCTAAGGTATAATCACGCCCTTCCCCGACGATTACATAATGGGGCTTCTCTTCAACTATATTTAAATTGTTCTTTTCGAGAGCTGTAATTAAACCACCACTGCCTAAAACATATACACGCGCTTCACTATTTTGCTGTGCAAGAAAACGGGCTGTTGCCATCGCACTTGTATAGATTTGATCTGTTCTTATAGGCAATCCTAATTCCTTTAAATGTTCCGACATATCGCTACGCCTTTTTAAAGTATTATTACTCAAACACATAAAGGGGATATTCTTTTTCACCAATGTGCTAACAAAATCCTTTGCACCCGCCATCAAACCCAATTGATCACATAAGACTCCGTCTATATCCAAAAGTACACCAAACCGGCTCATATAAGTCTCCTTTACTTAGAATTGTTCCCTGAGCTTTTCTAAAATAATCTACTTAACTCAGTAATTAATCTGCTTTCTATACTATATAGGATTTAAACAAAAATTTCACTTAAAAAACGAAGCCTCTTTCGCTTTCGCATATGGCAGCCCAAAACTTTTGAGTTAAAGTAGAAAAACTATAAATAAAACTAAGATGGAATAAATATGAAATACTTTTCAAAAGATCACGAATGGGTAAGCCTTGAAGGCGATGTTGCAACTGTTGGAATTTCTGTTCACGCTGCAGCTGAACTCGGTGATGTTACTTTCGTTGAACTCCCTGAAACTGATGAAAGCGTAGAAGCTGGTGCAGCTGTCAGCGTTGTTGAATCAGTAAAAGCGGCTTCAGACATCTATGCTCCGATTGGCGGAACTATCACTGAAGTGAACGAAGTTTTAGAAGATGAGCCAGAAATCATCAACGAAGATGCTGAAAATAAAGGTTGGATCTTTAAGCTTAATGGCGTTGATGCTTCCGCACTTGAATCACTAATGACCGCTGATCAATACGCAGAATTCATTAAGTAATGATTCCTAGCTCAGCTCACCTTCGAGCTTGTGCTCAAAACCGCCAAAACCTCCTGGAACTTTACGAGGACGAAGTTCTTGTCATTCCAGGAAATTTTTTGCGCCAAAAAAATTCCGATGTCCACTATGATTTTCGTCAGGACTCGGATTTTTTATATCTTTGTCCCTACTTAGAGCCCGACTCTCTGATCATTTTAGATGCAGCCGACAAGTTATTCACGCTCTTTGTTCCTCCCAAGGACCCACTTAAAGAACTCTGGGATGGTCCACGTTATGGAACTGAAGGAGCCAAAGAAATTTTCCAAGCTGATGAGGCTTATTCTCACAAAGAATTTTCTAAAGTCATTCCTAAACTGACTCGCAATAGAAAAGTCCAAGCACTTTTTCCCAATTTTCTCAGCCCTCTTTTAGACGAACTCAAAATACTTATTGAAACCTATAGCGAGAGCTATAGTACTAATAAACTAAAGACCAAGCTTCACGACTTACGTATCATCAAAAATGAGTTCGACTTAGATTGTATGCGTCAATCAGCTAAGGTCTCATCACAGGCGCACAAACACTTAATGCAAATGGCTCCCAAGTATACTAATGAGAGTCAACTGGAAGCTGAGTTTCGCTATTTTTGTGCTATGAAAAACCAGGCAGATATGGCCTACCCGCCCATTGTTGCTTCTGGCGCCAATGCCACCTGCTTGCACTACATAGTTAACAACAGAGAGTATCAGGACGATGAATGTATTTTAATTGATGCTGGTAGTTCTTATCAAAGTTATGCTGCAGATATCACCAGAGTCTTTCCAGCTAAAGGTAAGTTTAGTCCCGAAGCCAAAGGCCTTTACGAAGCAACTTTACGAGTCCAGAAAAAAGTCCTTTCACGTATCAACACCAAAATCTCTTTATTTGACTTAAATGTCTTAGCCCAAGAACTCTGCTGCCAAGAACTTTGCGATTTAGGCATTATCAAAGAAAGCTTTGATGAAGCAATAGAGAAACAAATCTTTCGAAAATACGTCCCCCATGGAGTTGGTCATCATCTCGGCTTAGATGTTCATGATGTGAGTGATTCGTCCTTTTCCTATAGAAACACAGGGAAAAAATCATCCCTTAGAGATGGCATGGTGATTACCATTGAACCAGGTATTTACATTCCAAAAGATGATCAATCCGTCGATGATAGATGGCGAGGCATTGGCATCCGTATTGAAGATAATATTCACATTAAAGATAGAGATTATGAAAATCTCACACTCTCTTGTCCTAAAGAACTTAATGAAATAGAGGGTCTCCAATCTTGATATGCTAAAGTTGCTTCACATTTCGCTCATATGTTTTGGACTTCTATTCTGTTCCTGTACACAAATAGATGAATCTCCCATAGAAGGTGAAAATTGGCAACATTCTGGTTCACATAAAGATAAGTCTTGGAAGATTGTCAAAAAGGGAGATCAATTACATGTTCTCATCAATGAAAAGGCCTATCAAGTCTACCCTAATATCAAGATCAATGATCTAAGTATCCAAAGATGTGGAATTAGTTCTACAGGCCCCCAAAGCCAAGATCACGGTGTCGCATTACCCGAGAATGGCACGCTTTATCAGCAAAGTCCTTATGCCTATTCTTTTAAAAGAGACTCTGAGCTTCATATCATTACGCTCAGCAAGGAAAAAAATCCTGAAGGGGATCTTTATTTACAGAGTACCTTCAGTATAAATCTCGACAATCATGAAATAACCCTTACAGATACGATTCATAATCCCAGTGAAAAAACAAAAGAAGCGCAATTTTCCTATCTTATTAAATCTGATAGTGATCTACAACTTTTCCAAAACTATGAAATCATCTTTCCTCTTGAAACGCCAGTGAATTCTGATTTGAATAAGTGGAAGAAAACTGATCCGATTGCTGACATGAGTGGATTAAGGTATGATGATAGCGAGCTCATTATAGCTAATAAAAAACTGACGTTTTCCAGTGATGAACTTCAATATATTTCGTATTTAAACTCAAAAACTTTGAGTATGGGAAGTAGTTTTTATCAAAGCCGAGCTCATGAAAGAACACTTGGTCGAGTCGCACTTATTGAACCTTATAGAGACATCACTTTTTTGACAAAAATTAAAGAACTCAAAGATCTACCTAAAGCTAGGAAAGAAGCCTATAAAGAGGACGAGCTAGAAAGTCTTGAGAGTCTCAATATAAAATAATTCAGGCCTTAGTTTTAATCGCCATTTGATACATGAGGATAGCGGCCGCTACACCAACATTAAAACTTTTTATGTCCTCGTCCATTTCAATTTTCACAACACAATCGCAAGCTTCTTGAACTTTTTGGCTTAGCCCTAAGCCTTCGTGTCCCATGAGTAAAACCCATTTATTGGGGACTTCTAGAGTGGATAAATCTATGGCGTGTTGACTGGCTTCGGCTGCTATCACTTGATAGCCTAAGCTTTGTAATTCGGATATGGTATTCAATAAATCATCGTATACCGAAACCTTTAAACGGCTGATATATCCCATAGATACCCGCAAAGCACGTCTACCATATGGGTGTGGACCTTGGCGTGGAACTAAGTAGGACTTGACTCCAAGAGCTGCTGCGCTTCTCGCAATGGTTCCCACATTGTCGTTCTTAGAAAGCTCTGCTAGCATGATGATTTGTTCATCGAGCTGATTAATTTTGTATTCTTCAGGACGAAAGGCGTGCATCATCACCCCGTGGTGAATATTATAACCTGTCACCTTTTTCATCATAGTTTTATCCGCTACGTAAAAATCAACTTTCTGCAAAGCCTCTAGTCTGCTTTGTTCTTCGGCGTAGTAATCTTCTGTGGCTAAGATGCTTTTCACACGAATGCCCGAATCAATAAGTAGATTGACAACTTTGGGGCTATCTGCGATAAAACTATTGTCTGCGGTCACCGCATTATCTCTTAGATGTCGATAGATTTGTAGGGAATCTAATTCAAAATTTTCTACTTTAATTAAGTTGAGCATGACAATTTCAGTTTATTATTTATATGGCTTTGACTATAAAATAGATCATGTTTTTTACAAATATTAAAATTTGATTAATATTCGAGTGGTTTTTATATGCTATAGGCATATATTATCTGTAAGAATTGATCTATAAAAACGAGTATACAAAGTCAAAAAATGAAGCCAACACACCATCACCATAAAAATATATCTTTTAGTCTATTTTTTATCTAAGCCACTATTAAGGCTTTTAAAAATTGAATAAAAGATAACACAATCGTATGGAGAAAATCATGGCTATCATGTTAAAATCAGACTACATAGAAAAAATCAAAAAATCACAACGCGCTTCAATTAATGAAAAAATAAAATATTTAGAAAATGGACTTTCTGAAGCGGAAAATCAGTATGCGGCTATTCATCAATCAATGAAAGCGAATTCCTATGGACTTAAGGGGAATTTATCCCGTTTGTTGAAATCAGCGGATTACTATTCAGCGATCCTCATTAATACTCAAAAAGCAAAAATGGATATTGATGAACTTAAACGAAATAGCAGTGAGCCACTTAATTGCCAAGCTCTATATCTAAGTCGTTGGGAAAAACAGTACTATGAACTGATGCGCAACTATATACGTGCCATCTCACATTCGGTCGACATCATAATTGATCATTTACAGATTTTAGTTCTACAAAAACAAGGCATGGATCACCCTAAAACCTCTCGCAAAAACTATAACTGCAGTCTTAACTATTATTTGGCCTCAAGGCTTACATGTGAAAAAATGGCCGACAAACTGAGTTTATATAAACAAAGCCTTAGCCTTAAAGCAGTGTGAACTCACTTATATTGAGCTTGTTGTTGCTAGACTTCAACAAGCTCTTTTGATATGATAATTGGATCAGTTCTTGCTCACCCTTGAGGTAATCCCAGCCCTCGCCTGAATCAAGGTAAACTAAGCCCTCTGCTTTCCCATTTTGGTTCGGGTTTATGATAAATTCCCAATCATAGTTTTTTTGTTCCTCAACATAGTTGACGGCTTTTCCTAAAGCTAATATTGCTCCTTGGCGTAAATAAACGTTGATGAACTCAGTACACAAAGTAGATAGCTCTTTCCAGTCTCCCTTAGGAAAGCGTTTTGTCTTATCCCATGCAGGGACAATGAGTAAATCATTTCCTAGTAAAAATTTATTTTCTTCCTTGCGTAAACTTTTATTTGCGAGGTCCGCAAAAAAGGCAGGACGCATAATCGGTAAGCCGGTATTTGAAGCCTCCCAGAAAAGTGTATAGAGATAAGGGATTAAACGATAGCGATTATGTAAGGACAAACGACAAGAGTCTTCTGTTGACTGACCGAAAGCCCAAGGTTCTTTACGATTGGTTCCTTTAGATGAATGGCCTCGCATGAATGGATAAAAAGCTCCAATAGCCATCCATTGTTCAAAGAGCTCTGCTTTTGCGTTCCCCGCAAAACCACCTAAATCAGGACCGACAAAGGCTTGCCCAGATAAGCCCATATTTAAACACATGGGTGTCGCCAACTTCAGATGCTTGAGTGTAGATTTATTATCGCCCGTCCAAGTAGCTGCATAACGGTGGCCGCCAAGGTAATTGGCACGCGTTAAGACAAATGGGCGTTTGCCTGGATTAGCCTTAAGCATACCTTCACGCGTCGCCTTGGCCATCAACATCCCATAGACATTATGGTACTTATTATGTGGTCCTGCTTCTAAAGTCTGATGATGAATACTTAAGCCACCCTCATGCATCACTTCATCTGGCACAGTCATTTGAGGTCCTCCACCGAAAACCGCAGGCTCATTCATATCATTCCAAACACCATCGATCCCACAACTCACATACTTAGGGTACAAATCTCTCCACCAATCACTACAGTCTTGACGAGTAAAATCTGGAAATACACAGCGCCCTGGCCACACATTGCCAACAAACATATCTTCATTAGTTATATCATTGAGTGGATGAAAACTTTCACCATTAAGCATGATTTGTTCTAGCGAATAATCTTGATTTGGGTCAGAGCTATAACTAAGCTTTATATAGCGCGCTTGAGTTTGCTTATGCGATGGGAGTGAATGTTTACCACCTGAAATAAAGCCTTTTCCTTGCCCCAATAAAAACCACTTTACCTTATCTAGGGAATGATGAATCGTGTAGTCTAAGGGAAAACTCTTTTGCCAATAAAGTTCTACACTCAAAATCTCACTACTTGCATTTAAATCTAAAATAATAGAGGGCTTTTGATCATAAGTTGAAGCCTGCCAAGCTGTGCTCATTTTACCATCGATAAGCTTGTGTCCATCTTGAGAATTTGAACTTAAGTCTAAATCAATTTTGATATCATGGTGAGAACCTTGTGGAGTGTCGCTATATTTGAGATACAGGTTTTGTTGCTTAATCTCCTCATAAATATTATAGCCCTCTTCAACTTTAACTCCTGGATCAATCATCCAAACTGTTTTAAAGTTGTGCTTGTGTGCATAAGTATTCATGCGCTTTGGATCTGGAAACGCTTTGGAGTCAAAGGTGAATACTTTGAAATGATCCATGTAATCAATATCAAACCACACCACGTCGCAGGGTAGTTGTCGCAAACGAAAATCATCTATAATAGATTTCATTTCATCTTCATTCTCATATGAATAACGACACTGTTGGTAACCGAGTGCCCATTTAGGAGGTAGGGTCATTTTGCCAATAAGTTCGGCTAATAGTTTGAGGACTTCACTCGGCGTCTCGCCTTTTAAGACCAAGATGCGGTGAGATTCACCTTCAAATTCAAAAGCGAGCTGATTCCCTCTGAGGTCTATTTCGCCTCGATAAGTACTATCTGCTAAAAAGCCATAGCTCACGCCATCTGGACCCACGGCCATAATCCATGGATGAGCTTGATATAAATTCTGCCCCTGTTCATACATGAAGTTATCACGGTTGTACACAGGTAAAACTTCACCATTTTTCCTTAGCTTACCAAGTTGCTCCCCTCCACCATAAAAATCATAGCCATTTAAACCTTTAAATTCGCTGCGTTGGCGAACAGGGAAAGTCCCTTCTTCGTTAACAAGTGGCATTGATAAGTAAGCTGCTCGCGAGTTCGAAAACACAGGTGTAAAAGTAAAGTCTTCACTTAAATCTTTATAGTAAGTAATATCTTTCTCTATTGCCAAAGAACTCCCATAAGCACAATTTTCGCTCGGAGCAAAAACTGCGACATTATCTGTGTAGAGAAAGCAAAACATAGGATTAATTTTTAATCAAAGACGAGCTGGCTTAAAAACTCTTCTTGAGTTTTCGTGGCTACTGCACGTGGATTAATGGCCCGCATAAACTGTAAAACTTCTTCAGCTGATTTTCCTTTGGAAATGTAATAAGCTGCTAACATAGTTCCCGCACGGCCATTGCCACCCTTGCAGTGTACCGCAAGTGACAAGCCATCTTCGAGAGTTTGATCAACGAAGTTAATAAAATCTTTGACTTGTTCTAGGGATGGCGCTTCATCATCGACGACTGGCGACCAAAAGTACTCGATGCCATGCTCTTCATACTCAGCTAAATTATCACGTCCTTCTAAAAAAGAAGCAATAGCGCCAAGGCCAGATGCTTTTAATTGTGCAATATCTTCTACTGGTGGCTTTGGCATACCGCCAAGTTTTCCATCTGCTAACCACCAGATTTTTTCATAATGAGACATAGTTAAATCCTTCTTGTCATGTTTAGTTCACTAGAAATTATAGTGCCCAACTCACTTGGCTATTCACTAAGACACAGAAAGCATTTTTTTAATGAGATTTCAACAATTAGATAATAAAAGGAAATTAAAAGCGTTTGAACTTTTTCCCTTTTTAAAAATGAGCCTATTATAGACAAATATCATAAAATATCAGGATTCAATTATGTCTCTAGATCAAGTCAGAATCGCCATCATTGGTGCTTTGCCCGAAGAACTGGAAAAACTTAAACCTCAACTTGGTTCAGCAAAGTCGATCAATCATGGGCCTTTTCAATATGAAGAATGTTCCTATAAAAACATTAACTGCCTCTTAGCTCTATCTGGTATAGGCAAAGTCCAAGCAGCAATGCTCGTTCAACATATAGCAGACATTTGGAAACCGGACTACTTCATTTTTACTGGTGTGGCAGGCGCCTTGAATGAAGAATATGATACGGGAGATGTGGTCATTGGTACGGAATTTATTCAACATGATCTAGAATTGAATGCATTAGGTTTTGAGCGAGGTGAAATACCTTATACAAAAGAAAAGGTTTTTCATGCCTGTGACTTTTTGTGCAATATGGCAGAAAGCTTTCACACAGAGAATCACAAGACTTTCAAAGGCCGCATTTTAACTGGTGACCAATTCATCACACATGAACACGTGAAGCCTTACTTCACAGAAGAACTTGCAGGCGATGCCGTCGAAATGGAAGGCGCGGCTTTAGCTTTCGTGGCTTCTCGCCATAAAATCCCTTTTCTCGTTATTCGGACAATCTCAGATCGTGCCGATGGTAACGCCGCTTGCGATTTTAATACACTTTTGCCCTTAGTTGCTGAAAACTCCTGTTATATGGTTAAACACATCCTCGACTCTATTGTCGAAAACAGTGAAGTCCCCCAACGTTACGACAATGTCCTTAACGATATTGCGGAGTCCGCAAAAAAACATCAAAGAGACATGACTGATATTCAATTATTAACTGTCACTAAGAATCATCCCGCCGATAAAATTTTTGCCCTTTATAAACATGGTCAAAATGAATTTGCTGAGAATCGTGTGCAGGAGCTTTTAACAAAAGCGGAAAGCTTGCCCCAAGATATTCACTGGCACCTCATTGGGCCCTTGCAGTCCAATAAAGTGAGACAGGCCGTCAAAGTGGCTAAAACTATCCATTCAGTTGACAATACTTCCCTAGCGAAACGCATCGATCGCATTGCTGAAGAAGAAGGCAAACAGATCGATATTTTCATTCAGCTCAACTTAACAGGAGAAATTCAAAAAAGCGGGATCAGTACCCTTTCTCTAGAAAAGCTCCTCATCTCTTGCTCAGAACTCAAAAACATTAACTTAATTGGTTTAATGACCATGGGGCCTTTGAGTGCGAGTAAAGAAGAAAACTTAAAAGTGTTTAAAGAGTTAAAAGAACAAAGTGTCGAACATAGCAAGTATTTCGAAAATGATGTGAAATTGAGTATGGGCATGTCGGGCGATTTTGATGAAGCTATCGAATGTGGATCTCATATTTTACGCATTGGTAGCGCTATTATGGGCACTCGAACTTATGAGACATAAAGTTTACTTTATTAAATCGCTCAGATCTAAACAATCATTTTATACATAAAAATGCTTAATCACCACCTTTTTTAGACCTAAGCTAGCTTATGCTTAATAGTTTTTTTCTTAAATCATGCTAGAATTTAAAGGTATTAAAATAGTCATTTGGAAATGGATATGCTCATAAAAGTATCATGCCCCGCATGTGCCGAAGTATTTGCCGCCGATAGTGCGGAATGTGGTCACTCAGTGAACTGCCCTAGTTGTTCTTCTGAGTTTCAAATACCTCTTCAAGGTGAATTGGAAGTTGGAAATATAATCGACGATCATATTATTAAGGAATTTATTGGTAAAGGATCAATGGGTTTTGTGTTCTTAGCTGAACACTTATTAATGAATCGTCAGGTCGCTTTAAAAACTATTAGTCCTGATCAACTACATACAGAAGGTACCGTTGATTTATTTATCAAAGAGGTACAAAACTCGGCTGCGCTTCAACACCCCAACATTGTCACGACCTACAATGCAGGTTGCAAAAATAACATTTTCTTTATCACCATGCAGTACGTCGATGGACATGACCTATCTGATGTTGTTAATGAAAACAAAACTTTAGATGAAAAAGGTGCTTTAACACTCGTTAAAGAAATTGCTCAAGCACTTTCCTATGCTTGGAATGACCACAATATGATTCACCGCGATATAAAACCAGAAAACATTCGTTGCAATAGCAAGGGACGTTATTTGGTAATGGATTTTGGCCTCGCTATGCAAGGTGGTGTCGATGATTCCGGTTATATCAATGGTACTCCAGATTTCATGAGTCCTGAACAAGCCACGATGAAAGAAGTCGATTTCCATACGGACATGTACTCTTTGGGCTTAGTAATGATTTATGCTCTAAGTGGCAAAAGGATTTACCAAGGAACGCCTCAGGAAGTCCTCCAGATGCAGGTTTCCTCACCTATCCCTAGTCTTGAGGAATTGGCACCCAATAAAAGTTTCTCAAGTAAGATCCATACTATTATAGGTAAAATGACCGCCAAGAACCCAGACGATCGTTACGAGAGTTGGGAAAAACTTATGCTACTTCTCGATAAAGCACTCGGTAGTGAAGGTTCTGCCAAAGCTGCGTCCAAACCTGCTCCCGAGAAGAAAAAGAATGCGATCAAAGCAAATAAAGCAACTGTGCAACACACTGCTGCTGCCAATAAAACTATTCGAAGACAAAATAGCGGTCTAGGTTTTGCTATCTATACCTTCTTCTGCTTTATGGTGCTTATGTGCTACCTCTACTACATCGGTCGCATACCTGATTTCCTGAACTTACTTTAAGACAAGATAATTTATGATGACCTGGGAATACAGGTCATTTTTTTTTCTCAGTTTAAGCAAATATCGAACAGTGCAAGTAAAAGCATAATTCTCTACATAGGGCTCTATAGAACCCTACAGTTCACGAATATGGTTCCTATAGTGCTTATTAAAAAACTGGATCATAACTCCCATTTTCAAATTTACTTATATCGAATATTTTAATAAGCTATCAAAAATAAAAGCAAGTATTAGGCACTAAAGCCTCATCCAGGGTAATTAATTAAATAATGTGTGTAGACTGCTGCAGCATAACCGATGACAATAACCCAAGAATACTTGAGGTGAGCCATGAAGGTATATTCACCCCGAGCTACACCCATGAGCCCTACACCAGCGGCAGAACCTAAAGCTAATACTGAACCACCCACACCTGCCGTTAAGGTGATCATTAGCCACTGATAATGGCTCATAGTCGGATCCATTTTCAAGACACCGAACATCATTGGGATATTATCAATGACTGCTGATAGAAGTCCTGCAATCACGTTAGCCATTGTTTTATCTTCTGCTGCGTACATCACAGAAGCCAATTTGTCGATGTAGCCAATGTAGGCTAAACCACCAATACAGAAAATGACGCCGAAGAAAAAGAAGAGTGTATCAAATTCAGTTTTCTCAATGTATTTAAAAACATTAATCTCAGGCTGACCATTGTGCTTTTCGCGGTTTCTAACAATCTGTGTGTAGTTATAAATGAGTAAGAAAGACATACCTGTCATCATGCCTAAGAAAGGAGGCATGTGGAACATGTTGTGGAGGGTCACTGACAATGCCACTGTTACTAAGAATAGAAGACTAACGGTTTTAGCACCATAATAGACTTTAACTTCTTCTTTGAGTGGCTCTGGTTTTTCTTTAGGAACGAAAAAATAAAGAATTGCGGCGGGAATGATAAAATTAACCACTGCAGGGAAAAAGAGAGCAAAGAATTCAAAGAAAGTAACCTTACCTGCTTGCCATACCATAAGCGTAGTAATATCACCAAATGGTGAGAATGCTCCGCCTGAATTCGCGGCAACAACAATATTGACGAATGCGGGAACTAAAAACTTTTTATTGCCGTCCGCCATACGAGAAACCACTGTGCCCATAATCAAGGCTGTAGTAAGGTTATCGGCAATCGGCGAGAGAAAGAAGGAAATGATACCCGTAATCCAAAATAACTGTCTAAAGCTGTAACCTTTACCTACTAGGTAGGCACGTAGTACGCGGAATACACCGCGTTCTTCCATGGTGAGAATAAAAGTCATTGCCACAAAGAGGAAGAAGAACAACTCGGCAAACTCGATTAAGAGGTGTTTGATTTCTTTGTTATAGTGGAAAAAGGCTTCTTCTCTCTCTGTCTTAACAACTTCTTTTTCAACATGATCATGTGAGTTTTCTTCTACATGCTCTGTCGTGATTTCTTTAGTGATTTCTGGAGGATTTGCCTGATTATCTACACTTTCGCTTGAAGCCACCAATTGCACCTGCTCAACTGAAGCTGATTGGACTGGAGTATCATCAGTCTGAGTATAAATAATCATACCTACGATGATCCAAATTAGACCAGCAGCTAACATAACAGGTTTTGACTTCTTCATGTGAAGCATTTCTTCAAAGATCACACATGCATAAGAGAGCACAAAAACAGCTATCGCTAAATAGCCTAAGGGGTGGTCTGTGGCGTTCAGTCCAGAAGAACTCGCCAAGAACAATGAGTTAATCATTTTTATACCTAATACTTTATAATTATCCGAGGACTATAAAGCCATATAGTTATGCGTCTTGTCTAAATAGTTTTTTTTTACAATATTTTTGAAACAGCCTATTTTTCATGGCTTTAGAGATTCTAAAATTCTTGTAATAAAGATTCCAAAAACAACGTATTATGATACATAAATATGAACTCTAACTATTGCCCCATATTTTCATTAGGAATTATTGATTTTAAGAAAAAATTATATATTTATGCTAATCATTCACACTTAAAAAGTATAAAATCTTAAATATCTATCTTGTGTTAAACCACTAAGAAAATTTCATTATTCTTTAAATACAAAAAAAATGACTAATTTCATATATTAAAGATCAATTTAATCTGGAGATAATTGGCTTAATGTGTGCATTAGGGATGAACATAAGGTATATTTTTGTATGACTTCATTTGTAGAAATTTTTAATAGCGATCAATCTTCGCAAAAAGTTCCTTGTCTTCCTATAACTCCTATAGGAAGAGATTCGACTAATGTTGTTCAACTCTCTGACCCATTATGCTCACGTAATCACGCCGTAATTAATTACGTTGGTAAAGATAATTACTACCTTATTGACATGGGCAGTCGCAATGGGGTCTATCTCAACAATCAGAGAGTCATTAATCCTACACTACTTTCTGATCAAGATACTGTGACTATCGGTACTACAAAAATAATTTTTCACAAGCATAAAAATGCTCCAACTGGTGATATTGATTCATACGACTATGGAGAGGTTAAGCTTAATTCGGAAATACGTTCAGTGATTATTTTAGTTGCCGATATACGAAACTTCACACAAATGTCTGAGACTCTTCCTATTGAAACACTTACCAAGGCCATGACTTATTGGTTCAAAGCAACTCGAAATATCATTGAAAGAAATTTTGGAGTCGTCGATAAGTTTATTGGAGATTGCGTTCTCGCAAAGTGGGAACTTAAACGTCCCGACCCAGCTGCAGTACCCCTCATTTTAGATGCTGCTTATGATATTCATCAATTAACCAAAACCTTGCCCAAAATCCATCCAGGAATTCCAAAGGATATCGATATAGGCTGTGGGATTAACATGGGATCGGTAGCTATGAGTGAAAACACTATTTTGGGCGATGTGGTGAACACGGCATTTCGTCTCGAAGAAGCTTCAAAAACTCTTCATGGAAACGTTGTCATGTGTCAGAGTTTTTATTCTCTACGTGATTCAGAAGCTCTCAAACGGGAATACAAAATTGCGGTTAAAGGTAAAACACGCCGTCTCATGGTCTCATCCATGTCCTTCGATGAATTAGCTAACTGGCTTAAAGAAACACCCAACCCTTTCCGACCTGTGGCAAAGAGTTAAGTTATCTTCCTTTGTACTTTCTGACTAAATTTAGAATCAAGTCTTTTTACTTATAAAGAAACGACCTCGAAAATAACATCATAGATGTAAGTATTATTTAATTTATTACATAAACGTAATTAATATCCTATTTGGTACATTTTTCAAAATAACTATTTTGTAAAACACGACAATTCACAAGTGCCAAAAACAGACTTTTGTCATAAATTTAAACTACTTGTATTCAATGTTTTACATATATAATAAATCATTTTATATGTATTTTTCACAAAAAAACGATTCCAACAATATTGTAATATTTATTTCCATTGACCTATTGGATTTATAAAATTTAATCAAACCTTTATATAAAAACTAAAGGTGGGTCTGTCTTGTACAGATAAAATCTCGTAAGGTCTATAGAATGATAAAAAATAAATTATTGTATGATGCCGACAAGTATCATGACAACTGTGGTGTCGGATTTATAACTCGCAAAGATGGTCTACAAAGCCATGATGTTTTACTCAAGGGACATGAAGCCCTATGTGTTATCCCTCACCGTGGCGGCATGAGTGCCGAAGGTATCGGTGATGGCGCAGGTGTCAATATTGATTTATCTCTGAAGTTTTTCCAGAAAGTTCTTGAGGACGACAAGATTCAACTAGGTGAATTTGGCGTCGGTAACTTCTTCTTTCCTGAAGACCATAGTCAAGATAACAAAGCTCGAGAAATCATTGAAACTGTTTTTGATAAATATAAAATCACTATTCTCAAATGGCGTGACGTACCGGTCAATATTAAAGCTCTCAACGAAGCTTCTGCAAAAGCCCAATTACCGATCTATCAAATCATTTTTGCCAAACCAGAATCATGCAAGACACAAAACGATTTCGAAAACCTCATTAATGACGCTCTAACAGAAATCGAATCTGCAGGTTACTCTGACTCAGCGCTCAATGGCTTTTACCCCATGTCTTTGAGTTCAAAAACAATCGTCTATAAAGGTCGCCTTAACTCAGGCGAAGTCGTTCCCTACTTCAAAGATCTTTCTGATTTAGATATGGAAATTCGCGTTTTCCTTTTCCACACACGTTTCTCCACCAACACGGCTCCAGCAACTTTCATGGCTCAGCCCTTTCGTCGCATGGCGCACAACGGCGAACTAAATACAGATAAGAAAAACCGTCTATCTGAAGATGCGATTGCCAAGCAAAAAAATAAGAAAGTCATCTTCCCCAAAGGTCAATCTGACTCAGCTCGACTTGACCAAACTCTCCAACGTCGAGTCATCGAAGATGAAATGGATATCGCCACTGCGGTGCTCGCAATGATGCCTCCTGCATGGGAAAACAAACAAGATATTGACCCGCTCATTCGCGACATGTACGAATATTTCTCCTTATATGAAGAGAAGAATGATGGTCCCGCAGCCCTGCTCTTTTCCGACGGCACAAAAGTTGGTGCTCGCCTCGACCGCTTAGGCTTACGTCCCCTCCGCTCTATTGAAACGACTGAATACGTTTGCGTCATGTCTGAAGCTGGCCAAATTGATTTCCCCCCAGAGGAAGTTGTCACTCGCGGGCGTATTGAAGCTGGTGGCATGTTGTATTTTGACCACGAAACAGGCGAATCATACACCACAGAAACTATTGAAAAAAGTCTTGCGAAAAAAGCAGATTATAAAGTACTTTTAGAAAAGAAAAAATTAGCTCTCGAAGACCTTCCTAAAGTAGAACTACCCGAACAAAATAGTGAACTCGACACTTATGAACGTGCTGTAGCTTACGGCATGAATCAAGAATCCTTCCGCTTTTTACTTGATCCAATGATCCAAGGTGCAGCAGAAAAAATCTCTGCCATGGGTTATGGCGTTTCACTCAATGTACTCAATGCTGACGAAGGCGGCATGTCGCGTTATTTCTCACAACGCTTTGCTCAAGTTACTAATCCGCCATTGGATTCCATTCGTGAAAAAGATGGTATGACTTTACGTGTTTCCCTCGGCGCAAAACCTAACTTTTCTGAATCTGACTCCAAGCAAATCGTCATTCAAAACCCCTACTTGACTCTTGCTGAACTGAGTTCGGTTCGCGCCCAAAAAGATCTGACAACTTGCACTGTAGATATTCTTTATACTCCTTCAAAAGATAAAGAAGAAAATGAGAGCAAGCTCAATTCTGCTCTCGAGCAAATCTGCAAAGAAGTCGAAGTCGCTGCAAGAGCAAAGAATGGCATTATTATTCTTTCTGATAAGAATATCTCCAAATCAAAAGCTGCTATCCCACTCTTGCTTGCGATTGCCGCAAGTAATCAGCACCTTATTGAGCAAGGCTTGCGTTTTAATTCTTCACTCATTGCCGAAACGGGACAAATTGCTTCATCTCATGATGTCGCTACTGCACTCGGTTTTGGTTCATCAGCTATTTGCCCGCTCACTATTGAAGATCGTGCTCAAAGCTTAATGCCTAATGAAGTTGATAAAGCGCTCTCTAACTACAGAAAAGCTATCGCAAAATCTCTCATGAAAATCATGGGTAAATTTGGTCTCTGCACGGCTGAATCTTACATCGGCGGCGAAATTTTCGAATCGAACTACTTAAATACAGAAGACCCTCAACTTAAGAAACACTTCCCTAATATTACTTCGCCAGTCGGTGGTGTAGGCTACGCAGAAATTGCGGCCTCCGCAAGTGAATGGCACTTCAAAGCTTTTGGCATCAAAGATGAAAACGATATTCCTCACTTAGGCTTATTCAAAGAACGCCAAGGTGGCGCAGGTCACTCATTTGGTTTAGTGGCAGTACGAGAGTACATCAACATGACTGAAGAAGAAGTTCTTTATTCAATCGACGAAGAACTCGAAGATATTTTTGAACGTTTCGAACTCAAAGAAGTTTTCCCTAATGCTCTTGCTGATCTCAAGAAAATTTACAAAAGAATTGGCAAAGATATCATGCACGAAAGTGACTTGATTGCAGCTTTATCAGACATTTTTGCGGATGCCGAATTATCGATGCACCAAGCGGCTATGCGTTCCATCGCAAGCGTTCTTGATCGCAACCTCATTCGCGACACTGAAATTGCCGATTCTGAGGACTACACTTCCGATATTGATGAATTCTTGACCGAAGCGCCACACCCCGAAGATGATCCTTTGGGCCACCTCACTTACAAAAAGTATGGTGAGCGTCAAAGAACTCCTGAAGAAATTGACTCACATCGCATCACTCAAGCCTATCGTCAATTCGCAGGAAACGTTTATACTGAACGTAAAGTTCGCCCTGCTGCTCTACGTGATATCATGTATTTCCCTGCAGACATCAACAAAGCGAAAGATGCTGTAAAGTTCAAAGCTATCCTTAACAAACAGGCCCTAAAAGGTAACAACTGTTTTAAAATAAAAGGCTTAAGCGTAAAACCAGTCAAGGACAATACTTTTAAGCTTACCATGTCCTTAAGTAGTGACGAACGTGTCCAATGGCTAAAAGAATACTTTGAAGAGCGTTTTGGCTCACTTATTCAGGCTAAGGTTCAAGATTCTTCTGTAACTATTCAAACTTCTGATGAAGATATCTTGTTCTATTTAAATAATATCCGTACAGCGAAAGACTCGATTGATAAATCACTCGTTCAAGATGCCCACAAAGTGACGGCTACTTTCTCATCTGCCGCCATGTCTCATGGAGCACTCGTTGCCGAAGCGCACGAAGCTGTATCACAGGGTGCCAATATTGCTGGCGCACTCTCCAACTCCGGTGAAGGTGGCGAAAAACGCGTACGTTACAACACAATTAAAGCGAGTTCCATTAAGCAAGTTGCCTCTGGGCGTTTCGGCGTTTGGGCTGGTTATTTTGCCGACCCTTACTTAGAGCAAGTAGAGATTAAAATTGCGCAGGGCGCAAAACCAGGTGAAGGCGGTCAACTTCCTTCGTTCAAAGTCACTGTAATGATTGCCTCTAGCCGTGGTGGTACCCCCAAAATTGAACTCGTTTCTCCACCTCCTCACCACGATACTTACTCAATCGAGGACTTGGGACAACTCATCCACGACTGTAAAGCTTCACGTGCCAAAGTGATTGTTAAACTCGTATCCTCTGAGGGAATTGGTACGATTGCCGTTGGTGTAGCTAAAGCGGGCGCCGATGTCATTAACGTGGCCGGTAATACTGGTGGTACAGGCGCCGCTGCGGTAACCTCACTTAAAAACACGGGTCGCTCTGCTGAACTCGGGATTGCTGAAGTTCACCAAGCACTCGCCCTCAACGGTCTTCGCGACAAAGTTATTTTACGTTCATCAAATGCTCACCAAACGGGCATTGATGTCATCAAATCTGCGATCCTTGGTGCTGATTCCTTCGAATTCGGCACTTCAGCACTGATGATGCTCAAATGTGTTATGGCTAAAAACTGTAACATCAAGTGTCCTGCAGGTATCACAACTAACCCTGAATTATTCACAGGTGATGCTCGTGCTCTTGCTCAATACTTCCTCAATGTCGCTCAAGAAGTTCGTGAGCTCTTAGCGTACCTTGGTCACAAGAGTATTGATGAGGTTCGCGGTAAAACTGAATTACTTCACCTCGTCAATCACGATAAAATCATTGGACAACTCAACTTTAAAGCTCTTTTAGCAGAAGTTGATGAAGTTAAAATTGAAGATCCTATTTACTTAGAAGCTGACTTCTCTATTGATGACAAGATTTTAGGTAAAGTTGAAAAAGAGCTCCTCTATGGCAAAGAGACTAAACTCCTCCTTAAAGGCGCTGAATACAAACTCAACAATCGTCATAAATCTGTTGGTGGTCAACTCTCTGTAGATATTGAACGCATTGTTAATCACCGTTTTAAAGATAGTGATTTTAATAGTTCGATAGCTGTTATTCAAAACGATACTGGCAGACGTTACCTCGCTCCTGAAAGTCTGACGATTCAAACCAACGGTTCTGCAGGTCAGTCCTATGGTGCTCTACTCAATAACGGTATGCTACTCCAACACTTCGGAACCTGTAATGATGGCGTGGGTAAACTTCAATCTGGCGGTATCATCACAGTGAAATCACCTGGTGGGGGTTCTTCACTAGCGGGTGAAAACGTGCTCATCGGCAACTTCGCCCTCTTCGGCGCCACTGGTGGTCGCTGTTATATCAATGGTGAAGCTGGTGACCGTTTTGCTGTTCGTAACTCAGGTGCCATGGCCGTAGTGGAAGGCGTCGGTGATTTCTTCTGTGAATACATGACTTCTGGCACAATCCTCAACTTGGGTACATTTGGTAAAGGATGGGGCAACGGTATGTCTGGTGGTAATGCCTACCAGTACGATCCAGACAACAAACTTCCCGTATTTTACAATCAAGACTCTGTCATCATCAAGAAATTTGACGGGAGCAAGGACTCTGAAGTTCATGCAAAAATTGTTCATTACCTACTTCAAGAACAAGTTAAATATAACCAATCTGAAATTGCTGAAAAGATCCTAAATAAATGGGAAGAAGAAAAAGCTAACTTCTACTACGCTATTCCTTTAGCCTTATTTGAGACTCAAACTTGGGAATGTTTGCTTAAAAATTCTTCTCGTAAAGAAATGCTCGAGGAACTCGCAAGCAACTATACTCATATTCAGATTGAGCAAATCAAAGATGCATACAAAAATGAGACTCGCCTCTTTAATGGTCAAACACCTGCTTTGGGCGACACTAATACGGCTTTAATTTTCCGTCTAATCTCTCGTTATTCTATTTTCTGTAAAGCGTCGACGATCACATTAGATAAGATGAACAAATTTGAGCTCGCACTCAAAGACGAAACCTTAGCGAAGTACATCAAAAATATTATCTTTACAGAAGATAAAGGGCTCATGGAGTTGCTGCTTAAAGTTTCTCGTGATGTTCTCTCGAAGTTTGATGATGAACTTCTTGCGAAAAGTTTAGCTGACAAGCGCGTGTACGATTATAAGAAAGCCCTTTACTTACGTGATGTCTTAGAAAACAACTCCCTTGGTTCCTACGCTTGGATCATGGAACAAGATCTCAAGAACCAAGAAGCCATCGCAGCTCGCATGACTTTCCTCAAAGGTTTTGCGGCACAAGTATCACTTGCTTTGGTAAAAGATGCGCTTAATAAAGAAACGGGCCTACCACTCATCCCAGAAAACGTCCCCTTTAGTGAAGGTCAATTAAAGTGGCTTAATGGTTATTTCAATGGCCTCAGTTTTGGTGTGGCGAGTTCTGAAGATTCTTCCCCTAAAGGTAAAGAGCTTAATATCCTCTTTGGTACGCAAACAGGTAATTCGGAATCATTAGCCAATGATTGTGCGGCTCTAGCAGCGAACTTTGGCATGCTAGCTCAAGTTCATGATATGGGCAATATTTCTGCAGACGATCTAAAAGTAATGGAACGTGTCCTAATCATCACATCTACTTATGGTGAAGGTGAGCAACCTGATAATGCTCAAGCACTTTACACGGCCATGACTTCGGCTGATGCACCTTCTCTTGAAGGTATGTTCTTCTCCATCTGCTCATTAGGCGACAGCTCTTACGACCTCTTCTGTGAAGCGGGCAAACAGTGGGATGAAGTTCTAGAGAAACAAGGTGCTCTTCGTGCTTTTAAACGCGTTGACTGTGATGTTGATTTTGAAGATCCATTTGAAGAGTGGGCTTGCGAATCTCTTCCAGCACTATCGGCTCTTGGTGATCAATCTGCTGGCGATGTAGCCGGCGGCCCCAATGTGGCGACTAAAAAGGATGATAATGCATTTGGCAAGAAAAAGCCCTTCCCTGCTAAACTTCTCAAGAAAGTCACTTTAACCTCTGATGAATCGAGCAAAGAAGTCGTTCACTATGAAATTAGCCTAGATGGTTCTGATTATGACTACAAAGCTGGCGATGCCTTAAATGTGATCCCAGTAAACGAGGAATCTTTAGTCGACGACATTATTGAAGTGCTTGCTGAGGATCCTGAAAAAATCCTTGACCTTGGTAAAGATGGTAAAGTTAGCTTCCGTGACGCCCTTCTTCATAAATTCGAAATTAAGACCCCCACAAAAGATCTTATTAATAAAGTGGCTCAAAATTCACAAGATAAAGAATTATTAAGCCTTGTGGAAGATAAAGATGCTTTAAGTAATTTCCTTTGGGGACGTGACCTCATCGATTTCTTAGCTCACTATGAACACGGTCTTGAGGCTCAAAGCTTTATTCCGCTCTTAAAGAAGCTTCAAGCACGCGCTTACTCAATCTCTTCGAGTCCAAAGAAACACCCTGGTGAAGTTCACTTAACCGTGGGTAGCGTTCGCTATAGCAGTCACGGCCGTACTCGTCATGGTGTTGCATCAACTTTCCTTGCAGATCGCGTTGTTGAAAATGAAACAGACATCCTCTGCTACATGCATGCCAATAAAGCTTTTGCTGTACCAGAAAATGATGGTTTACCAATGATTATGGTTGGTCCTGGAACGGGCATTGCTCCCTTCCGCGCTTTCTTAGAAGAGCGTGAGATGCGCCAAGCAAATGGTAAAAACTGGCTCTTCTTTGGTGATAGAAATGAAGCGAATGACTTCTTCTATAAGGAGCAACTCAAAGATTTACAAGACAATAACTACCTAGAGAAGCTCTCCCTAGCCTTCTCGCGTGACCAAGAAGAAAAAATCTATGTCCAAGATCGCATGCGCGAAAATGGTGCTGAACTTTTCCAGTGGCTTGAAGAAGGCGGTTACTTCTTTGTTTGTGGTGATGCTTACAGAATGGCTAAAGACGTGGATCAAGCCCTTCATGATGTAATTGCAGAGCACGGTAAGATGTCAGATGATGAGGCCATTGCTTATGTGGATAAAATGAAAGCAGATAAACGTTACGTCAGAGACGTTTACTAATTCGACTTATCTAAAGTAACAAAGGCCTTTGCGGTGATCGCAAAGGCCTTTTTTTTATTATTTTTTATCTCCTCCTAGAAAAAACGTACTCACTTGGACTTGGATAAATATCTTGCAGAAATATATCTTTGTGAAAAGCAAATGAGAGTAAATGAAGAAAAACGTATTTCCCAGCAGAATATTCTTCCTTAGTACAGTGATATGGTTTTTTGCATTTTCTTCTGCTCAAGGTCAACTAAGTAAAACCTATCTTATTATCGCTTTAATCCATCTACTTTTATGGATCTTGTTTACTTGGTATAATCTAAGGCATAAAAACTAGCGAACTAATTCAGCTGCAAGTTGCGCTGAGCCTTTAATAACGGCATCATCACCTAATTCAGCTGCTAAGACTTTGACTTTTTCTCCATTAACTCCCATGGCTTTTTCTCGCATTACTTTAGTAGAGATTTTCAAAAAGGGCTCAGGAAGTGCTTCTATTAATCCCCCTCCTAAAATAATCGCTTCTGGATTAAATGAATTAACTAAATTTGACATGCCCACACCTAAATAACGCGCCGCATAATCTACAATAGCCTGTACATCCTCATCACCACTATTGTAGGCTCGTGCTATTAAACCACTCTTCACTTTTTTTAGATTGCCTTTTGCTTCATCGATCACTAAAGGCACCCTCCCTCTAACGGCAAAAGATAATATTTGTTGGGAAAGAGCCGTACGACTCGATATCGCTTCTAAGCACCCACGCTGGCCACATCCGCAGAGGGGCCCATCAGGTTGAACGATAATATGCCCAAACTCTCCTGCACCACCGCGACTCCCTCTAATTAACTTACCATCAATGACAATCGCACCTCCGACTCCTGTTCCTGGAGAAAGCGCTAAGACATTTTCCATTCCTCTTGCGGCCCCAAAATGAAGCTCACCATATAAGCCTGCATTGACGTCATTCTCAATGTGCACTGGAATATTAAAGTCTTGAGAAAGCTTCTCTTGTAATGGGAAATTCTTAAAGCCTAAATTAGGCGTATCATAGACCAAACCTGTCTTTGGCTCGACTAAGCCCGGTGCACAACCACCAATTGCCGATAAGTCAGACACATCTATACCAGCTTCATCACAGGCATCTTTAATGACCGCACATATCACTTTATATACTGACTTAACACCTAAGTCAGCATTGGCCTTCATTTTTACTCGCGAGAGTATGTTAAAATCATTATCTAGAACGGCTGCAAGTACTTTTGTACCACCTAAGTCAAAGCCTAAAATCTTTTTCATGATAGTTACCTAATCATTGGGTTAATTAATCAGTCACTAGAGTTTAAATTAAAAGAGGAACTTTCACCAGTCTCAATCCAAATAATTTGGATAAGAAATAGTACTTTTGTCAAAAAAATAATATTTAACATAAATTTTCAATTAAGAAAAAAGCACTCTAAGTACAAATCTTTTTTGCTAATGATTTTTTAACAAAAAAACCTCTTGCTTTTAGATTTATTTTGTCATTCATTAAATTACTAAGGCGCAGGTTTGGTAATTAAAAAAGGACAGGTAAATGAAAACACAAACATCAAGATACTCAGATTTTATCAAGAACCATAATCACACTGACATATACATTTTCCCAAGGTACATGAGTCAATACAAAACAACTCTGAGGACTTGGACACTCTTTTCATCTTCTAAAAAACTTTCCGAATTCTTTGATATGCAAGTCATTATGAATCAACACATAAATGCTTGTATTGAAACGTCCGAAGATAACATCATCATCTCAGATCTTGGTTTTATTCACCCTAGACGTTTACTCAACTCCACAGTTATTGGAAGAAGTCATAAAGAATTCTTATACATCGACCACGCTGATAATGATAGCATATGGATTTTATTCACCGAAAATATGAGCGTACAAAAAGTGGCTAAGAATTTTGATGATTGGATTTCTAATTCACAAACCGAGAGTAGCTATGTCCAGGAACTTCTCCAATCACTCGACAATTGTACTTCTGGGACAAAAAAGCGCGTCAAAAGAAAACAGTTTAGTTAAACTGCTATAATCTCTCTTTCACCCACATTAACTCTTGGCTTATTGAATCGCTAACGCTTTCGGACGCGTTGGGAAGAACAAAGTAAGTATAGGTTTCCGTTTCAAAGTGACGACAATGCTTTTGAGCCAAAGCAAAAAAGCTCCTTGATAAATCTTTGTTCGTCGATTGAAGTACCCCATTCCCTGTAAAATGTAATGGAATATGAAAATGGCAACGCCATTCACCCGCATCACCATTCAATAGAGCCTCGGGAAGGTCTTTATAAAATGTCACAAGTCCTTCACTATCTTTTACTCTTGTCTGATGTAAATAAACTGGCTCTGCAAAAGGTCTTAAAATTTCTTTATCACTATCACTACCACACATAATCACCGGGGCTGCCGAAATTTGAACTTTGGAAACTTTCACAGCCGCATTGACATATTTTTCTAAATTCTCTATTGGATCTTCGTATTGTAAAGCTGAATGACAGGTATCCAAGCAGACACCCAAATACTCCATCTCACCCTTTGTTAATTGCGAACGAAGTTCTTCAAAAAAACGAAGTGCTTCATCGCAGGTCTCTAAGTAACAATCGGGTTCGGGCTCAAAAGCCAATTCAATTTTCACTCCAGTCCTGCTTTCTAAAGCCTGTAAATACTGACTGCATTGACGAATAGTATCAACTGCCTCTAGTGGTAGTTCTTTGCCGAAAGTCACAGGAACAGTACTCATCGTCCCATATTCATCAGGACAAAGTTTAGCTAAAATTTCAGCGGCCTTACAAGTATAATCTAAACGTTTCTGATCACCCCAATCAGGGTAATAAACTTTTTCTTTAACGGGGCTTTCATGGAAATTTCCATAGGGAAAGATATTTAAAGTGAATACATAAAAATCAAACTTTGTTAACTGAACTTGAAGTGATTTGAGTTTCTCTTCGTCTTGTAACTCATCCGCAACCTGTGCACTAAGCCATAGGCCCAGGCCCATAGGCTGTTTTTCACTTACTTGGGATTTTATTGATTGACATTCATTTGCGAGAACCGCAAAAATCTTCTCTAAATCATCTAGAGCAAAAACATTGAGGCAAAAGGATAAGTGTTGCCCAGAACTTATTTGCATACGCCCGCGAGTTCTTTTAATTGAATTAATGCCTCGCGAACTATCTCTGGAGAAAGCTCATGGATGTCTGTCATTTTACCAATCCGAGTTGGCATAGGAATCGTGAGTTCTCCACCCAAATGTTCTTTAAATTCAGTTAAGCCTCTGACGACGGCAAGTTCACCTTTGGAGTTCCTTTGCTCTAAAGCAGGATGCCAAATGGCATAACCCGTCTTTTGGAAAGTTCCGATAACATCTAAACTCGTTTTTAATTCAACCATACCCAACATCGAAGCAATTAACATATCTACACAGATACCAATCGCTACCGCTTCTCCATGAGAGAGCGCATGATCAGTTAAAGCTTCGAGTTTATGTGCTGACCAATGACCAAAATCTAAAGGTCGTGATGAGCCTTTTTCAAAGGGGTCACCATTTTGACATATGTGATCCATATGTAATTTTGCCGAGCGTTTGATCAAATTCTCAATAACGAGTGGGTCACCAGATTTAATACCCTCGGTATTATTTTTTAAGTAGTCAAAAAAGTGTTCGTCCTTTATCAAAGCGACCTTAAATGCTTCTGCGATTCCCGCTAAACGATCGCGTTCACTCAAAGAACTGATAAATAGAGAATCATTTATGACTGCCGTGGCAGGTGCAAAGGTTCCCAATAAGTTTTTAGAACCCAAAAAGTTCACGGCATTTTTTACGCCAACTCCTGAGTCATCTTGGGCTAAAATTGTGGTCGGTATTCTTATTTGTCTCACACCTCTATGAAAAATAGCGGCCGCAAAACCCACTGCATCTAATACAGCGCCACCACCAATGATCACCACATAGGAGTGGCGACATATTCCACCTTCCAGCATTGCTGAAATCAATTTTTCAACAACACTGAAATCATTTTTAATTTTCTCGCCGCCAGGTACGACATGAATCGGAAGGCTTGGATTAATGTTCTGAGGATGTTCCTCACACCAATGCTGAATATCCTGTTTGAGTGTCGGAAAGGATTTGTGGACGTTTTCATCTATGAAAAACATGGCTTTTGCACCCGAATCACCAAAGACTTCGGTCAATGTTTCATTATCTGAACTAAACACATTATGAGTGAAGTGCACTTCATATGTATAATCGACTTGGAAACTCTGTTTATATTTCATAGTAAAACTCTTTAATTTTTGTACTCAATTAATTGTATGCCGAAATCTCTAATAATCTATTATAAACTTAATCGGCTATTTATTAAGCAAGTGTTTTATGGTTATATTTATTCAAATATGTATAATTTGCTCTTTATTACTTCTAATTATATACACATAACATTATGTGTTTTTTAGACAGTCATATAGGATAATCTCGGCAACTTTTTGTTGTTTTACGCCAAAATAGAACAATCTGTATACTAACTCATTGTTATCTTTTTTGCCAAACGGACACATAGGGGTAGGCTCAACATCAGTATGAGACATAGGTACCAATACTGAGGAGCTACACACAAAGCTAAACAAAATTGTAGAGGTATTAAGTTACGAATAAGCTTACCTATATAAGGCGGTATTTTAGCTACGGGCAACAAGTTATTCAAATCTTTAACGATATTGTAAGTGGTCGCTATCAAGAAGAGCCCAGCAATCACTCCTAACCATGCAAAATTTGTATAGACACATAAATAAGCGACTGTCACTCCTACAATTATTAGCGGAAACTTACACCAAAATGGTTTCGGAAGACTTTTAGTTTCATTATGAGCAATGACGCAAACACCGTAAATGTACGCACCTTCACAAAAGGCAACTAATAGAGCCGTAAAGTTTATATCACTAATCGCGACCGCACCTAAGAGAATATTTAATGATCGGCAGGCTCCCATACTGAAAAAACCCAACTGAGGAACTTTTCGGCTGGGACCATCATAGAGGTAAATAACCACTACAAGAATAAGAGAAATAACGAATACGCTTTGACTGTGAAAATAACTTAAAAGAAGCGCAATCGCAAAAAAGCTTGCAACAGCAAGTTTTGCGGTATCTATAGTAATTCGCTTAGATGGAAGAACTCGATGTGGGCGAGCTTGCTTATCTTCATCATAATCCATAATATCATTGAGAATCATTCCTCCTGCATACAGAAGAAGTGAAATGAGCAAGACATATAAATAACTGCTTAAACTTAAAGTCGCTATACTGGAGACCGCACACATGCCCAGTAAAATATCCCCTGGTACAGTAAATAGATTTGGAAAGCGAACAAGTTCGGCCCAATCCTTCAAAATATTCTTCTTCATCCAACTCTCTCTTATTTCTTTACAGGCCAATTCAAATCCCATGGCTTAAGATACTGCTCCTCTAAAACTTTTAAAAAAGTTTCATCGGAAAAATATGTTCCCATATGAGGTTTTAGTGTAAATTGATACTCGCGTTCCTTTAGGGTGAACCGAATTACGTAGGCATGTAAGTAACACCTTTCTTCATGACCTTTAATCAGGCCTGGATAATAATTAGGGTCGCCACATATGGGTGCACCTATCGCTTTCATCGCCACTCTTAATTGATGTGTTTTGCCTGTCCTTGGTCTAAGTAGATAGACTCTTTTCCCTTGCCCTATTGAGTAACTAAAGAATTGCGTCACTGCTGGGTTCTTGCGAGACTCGCAAAGCTTCCAACCTCCGCGCCGAGATTTCTCCATATCCCCAATGACCCATCCTTGCTTTTTTTTGGGCTTCCTATCGGATATCGCTAGGTAAAACTTTTCTATTTTTTGGGCTTCGAATAATTGATTTAATTCTTGACAGCTTTGCAGATTTCTAGCCATCAACAATAAGCCACTGGTTACTTTATCTAAGCGATGAACTGGGTAAAGTTCCCCATAATGTTCCTTAAGTTGATGAAAGAGCCCCTCTTCTCCAGATTCACTATGGAAATTTTCTCCAGGCTTTTTATTGACGAGTATAAAGTCTTCAAATTCTTCAATCACTTCGGGAAGATTATTCAACTAACCACTCCATCTCATCCCAAATGCGCGTTAATCTCTTGGGGATTTGCTGGTACTCCCCTGCCTTTACCCATTTAGATGACGGATCGTGAAAATCTGAACCACCAGAAACCATAAGACCAAATTTTGAACAAAGCTGAGATAAGCGTTGCACGACTCCTAAAGCCTGCGGTCCACTCGAAACTTCAGCTCCATCACCCCCTGCATCGCGAAATTGACGAAATAAGCCTCGCAAGCCAGGCAATGAATAACCGTAGCGTCCTGGATGAGCCAAGACCGCTTTACCGTTTGCTTTATGAATGGTCTCTATAGTCTTTTGAATTCCTGGCCAAGGACACTTTACATATGCCGCACCACCCTTGAGTAAATAACGACGAAAAGCTTCTCCTTTATCCTCAGCATATCCTTTGCTTACAAGTGCTTCAGCAAAGTGAGTTCTTCCGGGTGATTGACCGTCACTAAATTCGCCTAACTCTTCGCGTATATTGATGTTGAAATGTTCCAAGCGACTTAAAATCTTCTCAACTCTATCGCGCCTTAATCGACGATTGTTATCTAAAAAAGACTGGAGATCTTCGTTATCTAAATCTATATCTAGGCCAAGTATATGAAGCGATTTGTCATTAAAATCACTCGAAACCTCAACACCAGGTATAAATTGCAGACCTAATTTCTTTGCATGATCAGCCGCTTCTTTGCAACCGGCTGTCGTATCATGATCTGTTAAAGAAAATAATTTAACTCCCTGCTGACTCATTAACTCTGTAAGCTCAACTGGCGTCAATTTGCCATCCGAGATATTTGAATGGCAATGTAAATCTACTGGTTGTTTTAAATTCAACTAAGCAGGTCCGATAACAAAATTACATTCCGTAGCAATGATATCCTGAAGTTGGCTGAAATGAGCCATGAATTCATCGTCGCTTCTCAAAGCTTTATTCAGTCGTGCAAGATCTCCTTGGGGAGCATTAGGACAGTAAAAAGAAAAGGAAAAACCTGTTTTTACAATTCTTTTATTCTCAATATTGAGAATCTCGTGCTCACCTAATAAGTATGAGATACCATCAATACTCAGTCCCTCTTGATGAGCCACATCGTCAAAATCATCCGCAACAGACTTTAACAACTCATCACCTAACCAGTCTAACAAACCCACATTTGAGTGTTTATACAAGGCTAATAATTCTCTTAATTGCTTTTCTTCGACCTCAAAATCCATATAGGTATCATCATCGCTTTTGAGTAATCCATTATAAAACACCGCCTCTTTGTTGCCGGCATAATCGTAGGCCTCATTCATCGTCAACAAAAAGTTCATCAGCTTAGCTTCTGGCACCCAGTTGCTGTCCTGCGCATATATATAGAGAGCGCAATCTTCGTAATCCATGACCTTACATTCCCGAGTTAATATTTAACATTCTTTCATACGCTTCAAAGCTATAAAAATCAGGTCGCTTGATATAATCTTCAATCAATTCAAATCTATCTGATCCCCAAATATTCATTTCATCATCAATTCGAAAAGTAGGTACACCGAAAACCTTGAGTTCTAGAGCACGACTCGTTGCCTGCTTGAGTAACGGCCTTCCTTTATTCTCTTTGATAAAATTATAAACATCCTTCCATTCATCTTTCATAAGCCCCAATTCACAGAGAACGGCTTCGATCCCTTCATCTGTACTAATATCTTTTCCTTCAGACCAACAAGCGCGATTCAATTTAATCGCTACTTCATACCTTTCTGCTTGGTCTTCAATACAAGTGATAAATCGCAATGCGGGTAAAGTATTAAATGGATGTGCTGGTGGCCCAAGTAATTGAACGCCCTGCCTTTGAGCCTGCATACAGCAATCGCGTAAAGCTTCTCCTCTTTTTGCTTCCACTCCTGCAGGGCCAGGATTGCCTGTCATTTGTAAAATTGACCCTAAAGCGACGGGAGTTAAAATGACATCATGTTCATCCTTTAAACTCGATCTATCTAGGAGCTCCAATGCTAAAAATGAATAGGGAGAAATAATATCATAGAAAACTTCTATTTCACTCATCAATTGATTCCTTAATTAAATTTTTCTGAAGATTTCAGCTATGATTAAAAAGTCAAGCTTAAAGAGATTTTATACTCATGACAAATAATTAATCATATATGTTAAAAAATCTTCGTTCTGCCACTCAACTAGAATAAATTTTTTTCAATAAAATTAAGACTTTTAGTGATTTAATATTCAGTAATTAACATTTACAGCATTACATTATGCTTATCGTGTAATCTGAGGGTACTAATAATACACTGTGTGTATTAATTATGAGCTCTATTTCATTGTGGGAGAGCCAATATGAATCAACAAATTAATGAAAATGAATTTTCTCAGGATATTGAATTCCTTCAATATCTAAAAGTTCTACTTCATTATTGGTGGATAATAAGTCCTATATCCCTAATCGGCGCTGGTGCCATGATGGCATATAGTATGACTTTACCCAAGAAATACCGCGCTGAATGTCGTTTCGAAATCTTTGAAAATCAAGCTATTCAAGTTGCAGAAAGAATCAAAGATGACTATTGGGAAGAGGACCCGATGGAAAAGCATATGCTTATGCTTAGAAGCTCAAAACTAAATACCCCAATTAGAAACTCTGTATTGGAAAAATTCCCTAAACTTAAACAAATTAACTTAACATCATTCCAACTAAATCTAAACCCAGTGAAAGGTGCTCAGTATGATTTAATAGATATATCTGTAGATTCCCATAATAAAGAAGCTTCTCTTGAATACCTCAAACAATTGATTCCTGCATATGAAAACCTTAGGGTGAACACCAACAGTGGCGAGGTTGAAGCAAGCAGAGAACAGCTAGAACAAAAAATTCAATCATTGGATAAACAAATTGATGATGTTGAAAAAGAAATTATTGAATTTAAAACTCGTCATAATTTTGTTTTTGTTTCAACAAAAACTGAATTTGATCAAAAATATATCTCTAACTTACTTGAAAAAGCCAATAAAAATCAATTCATACTAGATATTCTAAAACCTGAACTTATAAGATTAGACAAAGAAACGTCGCTAGCATCTGAAGTGTTTGACCAGATAATAGAAATAGTAGGACACGGCAACAACCGTCTATCAATAGGGCAAACAGGACTCGAGCAAGATATTCAACAATGGAAGGACCATAAATTATCAAGATTCAGAATTGAAGCTCAACTTAAAATCATGTTAAAGAAATATAAATTGTCTCACCCAAAAGTTATAGCTGTTACTGATGAATTGGAGATCATTGAAGTTGAACAAGAAGTATTTAGAAAAAACATACTAAGTGGACTTAGAGGAAAAGTAAAAACACTAGAGGCTCAAAACAGAAATTATCTATTACGTGCTGACCGAATAGAGGATACTTTTGGGCAAAATGCTAATGTCATTTCAACCCTGGAAGGTTTTGTTAATAAACAACAAAGACTAAATGATTTAAGAGCTAGTTTACACGAAACCTTAGTTTCTATATCTAGTAGTGGCGGAGATAAATATTTTACACGCATGCTACGAGAGCCTTTTCTATATGATGGTCCAGTTTCACCCCAACAATCTAAATATATAATTAAAGGATTTGTTGTTTGTTTTGGAATCAGTTCAGCCTTAATATTATTTAACTTCTTCTTAAAAATAAAACGATATAATTTCTCTCGCATTTCTCGTGAAAACCACCTACCTTGCCTTGCAACAATCCCTCACTTCCCTGCTAAGTTCGCAAAGCAAAATCCTTTCTTTTTAAATGAAATTTCTAAAAGTTCCGTATTGGCTGAATCATATCGAAGTTTACGTTTGTTCATGGATAAAAATATGGATGGAAAAATAGTTCTATTTACTTCCTCCGGTCCAAGCGAAGGTAAAACTTGCACTTCATTAAACACCGCATTATGCAGTTCTTGGACTGACAAGAAAGTACTATTAATAGATGGTGATTTTAGACGTGTAACACTTAGAAAAATATTCCCCAATAAATCTAAAGAAGGCTTAATGGATTACTTAAAAAATGACACTATGAATATTGAAAAATATATTATCAAAAAACCTGTAGGTGATTTGGATTACTTACCCGCAGGCACATCGGATGAATATGTTACTGAGCTTATTGATGGTAAAAAAATCAAAGAACTCTTCTCTGAGTTAAAAAACAAATATGACCTAATTATTATTGATTCAGCTCCCGCTATTCGCGTTATCGATACAGTTCATCTTGCTGAAGTAGCCGACTCAACTGTCATTGTTGTTCGCGCAGGAAAAACTTTAGCACCAAATGTTTCTGCAACTGTAAAACGACTGCCTAAGGAAAAGCTATTAGGATTTGTTGTCAATGGTTTCAGAAGCCAAGATACTAAATACACCGGAACAGTGCACTCACCCAATGGCTACGGTTACACGTATGGCTATAAAGGCTATAACTATAAAAAAGAATATTAAAAACAAAAACAAAATATGAACGATTTTATCAATATGCTTATCATTGGCCTTGTTCAAGGTCTAACAGAATTTCTTCCAGTTTCAAGTTCAGGTCATTTAGTTATTTTTGGTGACATACTAGGACTTAAAAAAGACGGAATTGCTTTAGAAGTCTTTGTGCATTTTGGCACACTACTTGCAGTATGCTCATGCTTCTACAAAGACATACTCTTACTATTGAAAGAGTTACCAAACCTTCCAAAACATTGGGCTAAAAAAATGCCTAATAAAACAGAAAAAGAACAATATCGCTCCTTAAATATTTATATACTAATCTCAATGGTCCCTGCACTAATTATAGGTCTTTTCTTCAAAGATTATTTAGAGAAATTCTACCATAACTTGTACGTAGTTTTTACATGTTTAATAATCACAGGTTTCATACTTCTTTCTTTAAAATGGTCTAAAAAAAGACCTAAAAAAGATTTCATGACAAGTAAAGACAGCCTACTTATTGGTATAGGGCAAGCCTTTGCTATCTTACCCGGGATTTCTCGTTCAGGCACAACTATCTCTCTTGCGGAGGCTTTAGGTATCAAATCTGAACTCGCAGCTAAATTTTCTTTTTTAATGTCTATCCCAGTTATTGCGGGTATTACTATTCTAGAAATCAAAGATTTATTAAGCGAGAACATTAAACAAACTGAAATAATAAATTATTTGGTTGCTATGATGAGTGCCGCAATTTCTGGCTACTTTGCTATAAAGTTTTTAATGGCTCTCATAAGAAAGCAGAAAATGGAACTTTTTGCTTACTACTGTTTTTTTGTTGCAATACTAGGCTTAATACTGCACGCTAAATGATTTCTTTATCAGTCATCATAGCAGTACTCTTGATGATTCATTTATGTGGCGGTGGGTTAATCATAGAGAGCTTATTTATTAGTTCTTTTGCCTTGAATTCCACAGCTTTATACCATAATTACATAAACTTCAAAGAAAAACGCCTTTGTCATTTACCTTTAGCTATTACTTCTGGTTTATCATTAATTTTAATAAGTCTATTTTTCTTACCTCTTTTCAATTTTAACGAGGCAGTGGCCATATACTATTATTCTACTGAAAGCCTTTTGACAGAAGGAAGTCAGTTAGCATTTTTCAAAATGCTAGAATATAATTTTTCAAATACACTTAACCTCAACAATTCTTTAAGCATTTTCATACTTGTCACCAACCTTTTCCCTATAGTTTACCTCTGCGCAAACCTTAAACATCGCCATAAACTATATTTAAGTTATGCAATTGTTAGCATGACCATCATTAACGTATTTGCCGTTTTATATCAACAAGAAATCAGAAACACAGGCGGTTTTATTTGGTGGGCATGGGATAGTCAAACAGGTAAAAGTTTTGGATCTTTTGTTAACCCAAATCATTTTGGAGCTTATTGTGCAGCTATACTAGGCCTGCCGATTTGCCATTTCTTCAAAAGTTTAGAAAGGAAAAAATACAAATATCTACTTCTTTCTTTAATAACAAGCGCTCTTTTAATTTTTGGGATAATGTTATCGTCTTCAATGGGAGCTTGTTTATTAGGCGTCATTTCCATAGTCACATCTTATTTATTTACTTTTAAACGAAAAGATTCAGGACCTTTAAAGACTTTTTTTATTTTATTTATTGTTCTAATTTTTTCTACATTAACACCTTTGAAACTCGAAGATGAAATAAATACTAGAGATTTGAATCAAGATATACGTTACAAACTCTTTGCTACAGTACCAAATATAGTCAAAGAGTTCCCCATCGGTACTGGACCAGGTTCCTATCGCAATATCTCTCCATCATATACTGGACATATATATAGTAATGGAGTGTTTCACCATTCTGAAAACACTTATTTTCACATTTTACAGGAATTTGGCATTCCCTTTTTTATTCTACTTATCTTTTTAAATGGAATTTACCTTAATAAAGTAATAGACAACGTACGAAAGAAAAAAGTTAGTAAGTACATAGCGTCCTTCTGCTCTACAGGCCTCATTGTATTTATCTGTCACGCTAGTTACGACTACGGTTTTCACATCCCGATATATGCTTTTCATATTGCCATTTTTTATGGCTTAATGCTTTACAAAGGTCAAATCTATAGAAAACACTATCACTCTAAAAAATTATTATATCTTTCTAAATGTTTTTTATTTACTCCTGTCATACTTATAGTAAGTACAGTTTATATTTGGATTAATTTGGGAGATGAACTAAAAAATAGAAATACTGTGATTGAGAGTTCACAATTATCCGCAGATGATTTAAGTAAAAGAATATCTAAATCTCCTGTGGTCTGGCATCAATGGTATTTTCTAGGCTTAAAAGTATTGGAAGAAGAACCTGAAGACTTCTTCCGTATGGATTTTGCAGAAAAATGTTTCAGGAAAGCAGCTCACTATGCCCCCATCAATAAAGATTGTTGGTACACTTTATTTATGATTAGAGATCAGCTTGGTCGTGACGACGACGCTCAAAAAGCCTATGGATTTTACTATAAATTACTCACAGACAAGGAAAAACACCAGCATAAATCTGAAGCTATGGATGTCCTTCAACTTACCGCAGAAGAATATGAGAGAATCCGTTCTCTAGAACATGCCCCAATTGATTTCGAGATTTCTGCTGTGAGAGAAATATAAACTTATAGCTTGGGGTCAACCAGAATAGTTTCGGTACCTAACTCACTATCACCCAAACGCTCCAACAACCTCTCCGCTGCTCGTACACCAATTTTTTTTGATTGGATATCAATTGACTGTGGCCTTGGATAGAGACCTTCAAGGTAGGGTTTTTCTTGGTTACAAGAAATGATTTTATAGTCTTTGGGGTCATAGCCCTGACTTCTTAATTCTCTGTAAAAAATTGCCGTAACTGAATCCGAAGGTAAGAAGACTGCTTTAGCCCTATTTTTATCTGATAAAAACCGATCAATCATTTTCTTGAACTTTAAGCGATCCACATCTTGTTCAGCTGATTCCGGGGCAGCTGATAAATCTTTGTCCAAATACATATCAACTTTTCCACCTGCTTCTTGAATCAACTTCAAAAACTCTTGGCCACGAATATTAAACTCAGGGTGGTTCGGCGAAGGATCAAAGAAAGCACAATGTTTTACGCCACTTGCTAGAAAATTTTTAGCGGCGAGTTCCGCTACTTTTTTATTATCAGGCATAATTTGATCATAGGACATCTCTATCTCATTACTCAAACAATAGACATACACTAAAGGCATGTTCTCAAAATATTCTTTGAATGAGTCCTTAGGAAATTCACCTGTAACAATCATTCCATCTATACTTCGTCTATCAAGTATATCTGGTATTTGCTTTTGATCTTGAACAGGAACTAAGACAGTTGATATATCGTTTGATGCTAAATGACTACGAATACCATGAAGTGTTTTACCAATGACTGGGTTATTAGCAAAACTCTCTTCCATGCCGAGAAGTACTAAAGCTATTTGTCCTGTATGAATTCCTGTGTGAGCTCGACTTCTTCTTCCTCTTTTTCGTAGTGAGGGGACTGCTGTGTAACCTAAATCTTTAATGACTTTTTGAACTTTTTCGGCTGTTTTGGGTAAGACGCGTGGGTGATTATTAATGACTCGTGAAACTGTCATGGCAGAAACCCCAGCTACTTTTGCCACATCCTGTAAACTTACTTTTTGACTCATATTATTGCTACCATTTAATTTTATTTAACATAATTAATAAACTCAAAACTGTTTTACAAGTCACTATTTAACATAGTTAACATAAATAATTTAACATGATTTTTATCATCTGGTGTTGATTTCCTAAATTCTATGTATTATTGTGAATCAGTTAACAATATGTAAACAAAGGAAAAAACTATGAAAACTTACTTCCCCAATATCGAAAAAATTCAATTCGAAGGCACCTCTAGCCATAACCCGCTCGCCTTCCGCTACTACGACGAAAATAGAGTCGTTGCCGGTAAAACTATGAAAGAGCACCTCCGTTTTGCTGTTTGTTACTGGCATACTTTTTGCGGAACTGGTGCCGACCCCTTCGGCCCTGGGCCACAACAACTCCCATGGCTAAATAACTCTAACCCTATGGAACAAGCCTATGAAAAAATGGACGCGGCCTTTGAATTCTTCACAAAGCTTGGTGTTCCTTACTACTGCTTCCATGACCGTGACATGGCTCCAGAAGGTAATTCTGTCGAGGAATCAGAAGCAAACCTTTGGGATTTAGTGAAACGCGCTAAAGATAAACAAGATGAAAGTGGTGTAAAGCTTCTTTGGGGTACAGCTAACCTCTTCTCTAACCCACGTTACATGAATGGCGGAGCTACTAACCCTAATTTTGATGTTGTATGTTATGGCGCCTCACAAGTAAAAGCAGCCATTGACGCAACTAAGTTCCTCGGTGGCGAAAACTATGTATTCTGGGGTGGCCGTGAAGGTTATGATTCACTTCTTAACACAAACATGAAACGTGAAAAAGCTCACTTTGCAGAATTCTTACGCCAATGCGTTAACTATGCTAAAGAAATTGATTTCACTGGCCAATTCCTTATTGAGCCAAAACCAATGGAGCCGACTAAACACCAGTATGACGTTGATTCAGCAACAGTTATTGGCTTCCTTCGTGAACATGGCTTAGAAGATCATTTCAAAATTAATCATGAACCTAACCATGGCACTCTCGCAGGTCACGACCCTGCTCATGATATCCAAGTAGCTTCTGATGCAGGCATGCTCGGTTCAATCGATGCTAACCGTGGCGATCACCAAAATGGCTGGGACACTGACCAGTTCCCAACTAATCTTGATGGTGCAGTAGACATCATGAGAATCGTTCTTGAACAGGGTGGCCTTGCTCCAGGCGGCTTAAACTTTGATGCAAAAACACGTCGTAATTCAACCGATTTAGAAGACATTTTCTATGGTCACGTTGGAGCAATGGATGCATTCGCAAGAGCACTTGTCATTGCAGAGGAAATGAATGCTGGTGATATCCCAAAAATGAAACAAGCTCGTTACACTTCATTTGATTCAGGAAAAGGTTCTGAATTCGAAGCGGGCAAACTCAGCCTAACTGACCTTCGTAATTTAGCTGCAAGCAATGGTGAGCCTAAGCAAATTTCTGGTCAACAAGAGCTCTACGAAAACATCTACAATATTCACCTCGGATAAACGATGATTTGTCTCGGTCTTGATTTAAGTACACAAAGCCTCTCTGCAGTACTCATCGATAGTGCTGCAGGAAAAATAATCCATGAGGAATCTATAAATTTTGCTGAAAGCTTTCCAGAATTTGAAACTGAGAATGGCTTTATTAGAGGCAAGAACCAAGAGTTCTACTCTTATCCTCAGCTCTATTTAGTGGCGATAGATAAAATGATGTTGGCTCTAGAAGCCTATGCTCCTAAAATTGAAACCATTTCAATTTCTGGCCATCAACATGCCTCTGTCTACCTCAAGGATAATTTCACTCAAATCTTGACCGAGTTAAAAGCTTCTGACGAACTTAGCAAAAGCCTCACGCCAAGCTTCAGCCGCCCTATCGTTCCTATCTGGATGGATAACTCGACCAGTGAAGAATGTAAAGAAATGCAAAATAACTTAAAAGGCTCCGTTACGGAACTTTCAGGTTCTTTGTACTGCGAACGCTTCACAGCTTCTCAGATCAGAAAGTTCTACAAAAACTCCCCAGAAGCCTACAAGGACACAAAACACATCCATTTAGCAAGTTCTTTCTGCGCTTCTATTTTTGCAGGTAAATCAGTCTCTATTGACACCTCAGATGGCGCTGGCATGAACTTAATGAATTTATCTACGGGTCAATGGGATCAAGATTTACTTGATGCCTGTGCTCCCGATCTCAAAGACAAACTCCCCTCTCTTGCCCCTGCAGCAAGTGTGGCGGGCAAAGTCTCCCCTTACTTTGTTGATAAATATTCACTCAATGCTAATTGCGACATTTGTTTATCGTCAGGCGATAACCCTAACAGTCTTATTGGTTGTGGTGCCACAGATCCAGGGACAGTAGTTATCAGCATGGGCACATCGGATACTTTCTTTGGTGCAATTGGTAATGAAGCTATAGATACGAAAGGTGTTGGACACATTTTTGGCAATCCTGCTGGCGGCTACATGAGTCTCATTTGTTTTAGAAATGGTTCGCTTAGCCGAGAAGCAGCCTTAAAAGCTACTGGTTTAGACTGGCAAGAAGGCGAAAACTTAATTGCCGAAAACACTCCATGTTTAGAAGAAAACTACCTCCCTTTTATCGTTGATGAAATGTACCCACATTGCCCCGCTCAAATTGATTCAGATAAACTGGCTGAATTCACAGCGACAAAGGCTTTAGTAGGACTCATTGAAAGTCAGATTTTAAACCTTCGTTATTATGCCAACAAGCACGCAAAATCTATTAGCACGATCCGCTTGACTGGCGGTGCTTCGCAAAACACGGCTATCGCTCAAATGATTGCTGATGTTTTCCAAGCTAAAGTCGAAAGAATTGAAATCAGTAACTCTGCCGCCTTAGGCGCCGCCATGCGGGCCGCCAACGCTTCTTCAAAGCAAGCATGGTCCGAACTAAACAGTATGTTTACCGCTGCAAAGTCTCAACTCTTACCTAATGAAGCTAACAAAGAAGCTTACGAACAAAAACTTGTTAAATACGGCCAACTTTTAAAGTAAATCTAAATAAAACAGTCAATGCTCATCAATACTTTTATGAGTATTGATGACACTCTATTTTTCCTTTGTCCCTTGAAAATAAGTCTATTTTGATGCAAAATCATTATTATAGATAACCTTTTTAAATGGCCATTTCATGGATTATAAATTTTACTGTCACGTCTGTGGACTTAAACTCTCAATTAACGAACATTTACGTGGCGCTGAAATCACCTGCCCAAAATGCAAATGTGATTTTCATGCACCAGCGCCCGATTACGCAACGGGTACTTATATCGGCGACTTTAAAATAGATGCGCTGATTGGCTCGGGAAGTACTGCTGAGGTTTATTCTGCTAAACATGAACTGATGAACCGAATTAGTGCCATTAAGATTATTCGTCATGATAAGCTTGATCATGAAGAGCATCAGCGCTTCCGCCGTGAAATAGAATTACTATCCAGTTACCGCCACCCAAACTTCATCCATGTATTTTACGCTGGAAAATTTAATAATGACTATTACTTAGCCATGGATATGATCACAGGAAAAACCTGTAAAAACCTCATCCAAGTTGGTGGACCTCTCGAGGTTTCCGAATCTTTGACTTATTGTTTACAAATTGCTTCTGCTATGCAGTATGCCTGGGCAGAAAACTTGCTTATCCATCGTGATATCAAGCCATCCAATATCCTCATTGATCCAACTGCTAAACAAGCTTTCTTAACTGATCTCGGCATTGCGAAGTGCTTGGAAGAACCTAGTGATATAACCCAAAAGGACATGATTTTAGGATCCCCACATTTTATGAGTCCCGAGCAAGCAGCAGGAAAAGAGCTTGACCACCGTTGCGACATCTACGCACTCGGTGCGACACTCTATCATTGCCTTAGTGGCGTTCCACCTTATGATGATTATAAGGCCATGGAAGTCTTAGTAAAAAAACTCGAAGCTGACGCCATCCCCATCGGACAAATTCAACCAGGTCTGCCCTCTAGTGTTCGTAAAGCCGTTCACAAAATCATGGCTTACGATATTGATGAACGCCCTCAGACTTGGTCAGAGGTGATTAAATTACTTCAAACGACCTTAAGTAGCGTTGAAAACATGAACATACGTCCAAGTTTCAATAAGAAGTTCACAAAAACGGCAACAATGAGAATTGATACTTTTTCATCACTTTAAGTATTAAAGTGATTTTATGTTCCTCTCAATGGTGATAAATTCAGCGCCAATTAGAAAAAGGAACTCGCTTTCATGAAAATCACTCTCTTAATGCTCACCACTTTGTTGTTTGCCTCCTGTGGCAATATGTACAAATCATCTGTAAACTCCAATAATAAAGACATTATTTTTTCTGAAAGTTTTGACCATAAAAACCTCGAGGATTATAAAGATAGTTTCTTTGTTCTCTCTGGTAATTATGTTTTAGATCCACTTGGAGACCGCAATGCTCTCACAAGTCGCTTTAATGGCAATACCGAAAACGCCCTCTTATTTGGTCCAGAAAAACTAAGTAATTATACTCTTGAAGCCAGTTTCTTTTACTTATCTACGGCGAACAATACCGTGGCCGCAGGTGTCGGTGGTGGTGGCATTGCCGGATTTAAAGTTCATCTATACCCAACGGGTGATCAAATGGGTAAACTTAGAATCATCTATAATGGTATAACTTATGACGAAGTAGAAATGAAAATGCTTCCAGATACTTGGTACAAAATTCGATTAGATTTAAAAACTGTTGGATCGACATCAACACTACAATGTGTAGCTTATGAAGAAGGTACATCTCCAAAAAGCTGGATGATAAGTGGTAACTTTCAAAATTTAGATTTAAAAGGTCAAGTTAGTGTTTTAACCTACCCCGTACGCAGTATCCCCGTGTATATTGACGATATCATTATACGAAAAAATGACTAAAGCTTATTTTCTTAACGAAGGAAAACTTTTTTACTCTGATCAAATTAGAGAAACACATAGCTGTACACGTTCCGAGGATATTGAAGATTTCATCTCACAACTTGAAGGCAACTCCCACAACGGCTTTCATACTCTAGGTTTTTTATCCTATGAAGCATCGATTGCTTTTGATGAGAAGCACAGAATTATTGAAAATGATAAGCTTCCCTTGGCCATGGCCTTAACTTTTGATTCCATAAAGCAATTAGAAGAAATCCCTACTCCGAATGAACAACTCAACAAAGTTTCAGTGGCGCCATCTATTGATAAAGCTGAGTACTGTGACTCCATTGAAAAATCACTTAACTACATTACAAACGGGGATATTTACCAAGTTAACTACACTTTCAGGTGTGAACTAGAACTCAATAACTCTCCGGAGCAGTTTTTCCTTCATCTCATTAAAAACCACCCCGTCCCCTACGCCGCTTATATTGAAACCGATGATTTCCAAATCATTTCGCTCTCACCCGAACTTTTTTTGAGTCGACGTGGCAATACGCTAAAAACAAAACCAATGAAAGGCACTTCTAAACGAGCCGGCCGTTGGGATCAAGATGAAAAACGCCGTAAAGACCTGAGTCAATGCCCTAAAGGTCGTGCGGAAAACATCATGATTGTTGACCTCATGCGCAATGATTTATCCCGCATATGCCAAAACGTAAGAACCAAAGACCTCTTCCAAGTCACTCGTTACCCCTCACTACATCAAATGACTGGCACTGTTGAAGGACAATTGAACCCCGCCCTAAGTTTATATAATATTTTGGATGCCACCTACCCTCCAGGCTCCATTACTGGTGCACCAAAAATACGTGCTATGGAAATTATTGAAGAACTCGAAAGTTCTCCCCGCGGTATTTACACGGGTTCTATTTTTCACCTTCAACCCAATGGCGATTTTGACTTCAATGTCTGCATTCGCACCATTGAATGCCATAAAGACAAAACCCTTCTAGGAATCGGCAGTGGCATTGTTGCTGACTCTGGTTCTGGTCCAGAATGGGATGAATGTCTTCTAAAAAGTTCTTTCTTGAACTTTCCCCCGCCACCCAACGAAGTATTCACTAGCTTTCTCTGGTCACGTAAAGGAAACTTTAATCATTTAGAGAAACACCTGAAGCGCTTAGATCATAGCTGCCAATGGTTACTAAGACCTTTTAATGTCGATCACTGTCGTAGTGAATTATCTAAACTGGAAACTCAGCTTACAGCTAATAAAACCAATTACGCCAAAATACGTGTCTCCATTAACATCAACGGTGACTTAACTATTACTCAGCAAAAGCTCGAGCAACCCTTTTGGCAGGACTTACGCGTAGCCATTTATAAAGAAGACTCTATAAACTCCAAAAACCCCTATATCTATCACAAAACTGACCGTCGCGATATTTATAACAAAGCCTATAAATTTGCACAAGAATATGATTACGATGAAGTCATCATACTCAACAAAAAGGGGCAAGTTTGCGAAGGCTCAATTAGCGCTTTGATGATCATTGACCACGCAGGACAAAAAGTCATCCCCAAATTAAAATCTGGCATCCTTCCAAGCATTACTAGACAAGTGCTCACCGAAAACGAAGATGTCATTGAAAAAACTCTAAGCCTTAAAGACTTAAAGAATGCTCAGTCAGTTTTCCTAGGAAACTCTGTACGTAACTGGGGACAAGTAAAATCAATTGAAAATTTGACTTGAGTTCAATCAGGTATCATAATTTTTCAGTGTAGTGATTAACAAGGAAAGAAATGCAACTTTATCAACGCCCAGAAATACTTTTAGAAATCCCTGAAAATATAGAATTTCATAATGATATATTTTATTCCGAAGACTCAAAGGACATCCGTCAAAGCTTTCACCTTCTCAAACCCAAACAACAAGATAAAAAACTCCCACTCATTATCTATATACATGGTGGAGCTTGGCACCACGGCGATAAAGACCTACAAATCCCTCACCTTATCCCCTATGTAGAATCTGGGGAGTTTGTCGCCATCGCCATCAATTACCGCTTTAGTCAACAGGCTCCTTGGCCAGCTCAAAAAGACGATTGCTTAGCGGCTCTCAACTATGCACTTAAGCAAACCGATAAATATGGCATTGACACAGACAGAGTAGCTATCTGGGGTTCCTCTTCTGGGGCTCACCTCGCCTTGCATCTTGCCAACGACTCTCGAATCAATGCCGTTCTTGCCTATTGCCCACCTTCTCATTTCAGACCCCTCTTAGATATTCTTGAATACGAAGAGCATGAACTAAAGAGTCATATACTACCCGACTCTCCAGTGATTCAACTGATTGGTCAAGATCCTTTGCAAGCACCGGAACTTTTACTTGATGCAAGTCCCTATGAGCACCTCAACAAGGAGACTTGTCCCATCCTCTTAGCACATGGCACCAAAGACGAAGCTGTTCCCTATAATCAATCTTTAGCGTACTTAAATAAAGCTATCGGCTTGGGTGTCGATTGTAAGCTTATCACCCTAAATAACTACGAGCATAAATTCACTCACCCCATTCTAGATAAAGAAGTGAGAAATTTCTTTGACTATCAGCTCTTAGGTAAAGGCTATACGCCAGAGAGTTTAACACTTACCTAAAACGCTAGGTCAACAAAGACTATAAGTCCATTCCCGAAACTTTTACCATCACAAAATATTCTGCATCTTTCAGAATATCGGTCCCATCACTCGGAAAAATTTTGTCATAAGCACTCGGAGGAATTTTAAAATTTCCGCCTTCAGAAGTTACACATTCTAAGTACTGATTATTGAGTACGTTGGCGCGACCATGCATTGTTTTAATTTGGAATTTGGGCTCTTCCATATTGGTGCACTTGCCCTTCTCATCTTCTTCCTCAAGCTTACAAAACACCACACAAAGTCTGCGACCTTCTAAGTAATTTAACTCTACTGCCATAATAAATTTCCTTATTTTTCTTAAAAGCTAACACCTCCACGAGTTCTTTCCGCTCAAAAAGGTGTATATTCGCCAAAATTCACCAAGGAAAACTTAAAAAATGCAGCTCTCTGCCATCACCATAAACCAAACTCCACTCGATTGGGAAAACAATCTCAATAGAATTAAATCGGCCATTGCTGAATGCCCCTCGAGTGACTTTATTCTTTTTCCCGAAATGTCTCTAACGGCCTACGGTTGTGAAGATGTATTTTTAAGCCCTCACTTGCGCGAACGAAGCCAAGAACTTCTTCTCGAATTACTCCCTCATAGCAAAAATCAAATTATTGCCATTGGCCTTCCTCTCGAAGTGAAATCAAAACTTTATAATGCCGTTGCGATCATCGCAAATGAAAAAATTATCGGTTTTTACTGTAAAAAGCACCTGGCTAATGATGGCCTACATTATGAAAAACGTTGGTTTGAACCATGGCCCGATCGTCATGTCGAAAAGATTCATATTGCCGGCCAAATGGTTCCTGTCGGCGACTGTGTTTTCCAAGTAAACAACTTCCGTTTTGCTTTTGAAATATGCCAAGATGCCTGGGAAGAGACTCGCTTTGACTCACACCTTAGCGAACTTCAACTCGACCTTATCCTCAACCCGAGTGCTTCTCACTTTGCTTTAGGAAAACAAAATCTACGTCGACAACTGATCATTGATGGTGCCAAAAACTTCGACTGTCACTACCTTTATGCTAACCTCAATGGCAATGAAGCTGGCCGAGTTATTTACGATGGCGCTGTTTTTTACTCTGACCCAAATAAACTAATCTATGAATCCGAACGCCTTCATTTAGATGATTTCAGAACCCACAAATTTAATATTGCTGTATCCGCAAAAGAGAAATACACTTCTTCTCCCTGCATCGTTCATTTCTCACATGATTTCCAAGAAGTAAAATCAGATCAAGTTTCCAACTTTCCCGCTTCCAAACAATTAGAAGCTCATGAAGAATTTCTCTTAGCCGAAACCCTCGGACTCTATGATTACATGAGAAAGAGTTGGAGCAAAGGCTTTATTCTTTCCCTCTCAGGTGGTGTCGACTCTGCTACTTGTGCCACACTTGTGTACCACATGTGTGAGCGCCTAATTGTGGAACTAAGCTTAGAACAAACAAAAGCTAAACTCTTTTATATTCCTGGTACAGACAGTGTTAAAAATGCCCAAGACCTCTGTAAGCTACTCTTGAGCTGTGTCTACCAAGCCTCGGCAAATAGTGGCCCTGTGACTGAAACCGCTGCAGAAGAATTAGCTAAGTCAATTGGAGCTGAATATCACTTTTTCAATATCGAACCCGTATTAGAAATTTATCGCGGCTTAAGTCAAAACGCCCTTGGCCGTGAACTAGCTTGGGAAAGCGATGACCTCGCCATGCAAAACATCCAAGCACGTGGGCGTGCTCCAGGTGTTTGGATGATGGCTAACCTGAAAGGCGCTTTACTACTCACAACTTCGAATCGCTCAGAAGCCGCTGTGGGTTATGCAACCATGGATGGCGATACCTGTGGTGGCCTTTCTCCTTTAGCTGGTATAGGGAAAGTTTTCTTACGTGAATACCTGAGAGAAATAGAAATCAATGAACTTTGCGGACTCAGCAAGTTACCCGCACTATCTTACGTCAATGCCCAGGAACCCACCGCCGAGCTTCGCCCTCCAGGTGAAGAGCAAAAAGATGAAGAAGACCTCATGCCCTATGAAGTTCTCGATCAAATACAAAAGCTTGCTATTCGTGATCGCCTCAGCCCAAAAGAGATCTTTTGCGAACTTCGCAAAAACTATACAGACAAGGATTGTCTTGCTTACCTGCAACGTTTCTTCACTCTTTGGAGTCGTAATCAATGGAAACGTGAACGTTATGCTCCCGCCTTCCATTTAGATGACGAAAGCCTCGATCCAAAAACCTGGTGCCGCTTCCCCATCCTCTCTGGTGGCTTCAAACTCGAGTTACAGGAAATCGAAAAGGAATACTTGTAATACTTTAAAATTACACTGCCGTTACAAAAAACGTATAAAAATATACCATTTGCCGATTTTATTATATTTTTCGCAAAATAATTCATATATAAAACTTCCTTTACTCCTTAGAGTGATGCATAATTCATTAATGTATTTAATAAGGATAATTAGACTATGAAGTATTTATTGGCACTACTCTTCTGTACAACTGTTTTTGCAGCTGAGCCCATGTGGGTCTGGAAACAAGGTAAAATCACAACTGAAAAAGCCGAGTTTCAGAAAACGATCAACTTAGTTAATAAGCCAAAGAAAGCTTCGATGGTGATCACTTGTGATAATGGTTTTACCTTATTCATCAATGATAAAAAAATTGCCAGTTCAAAAGAATGGAATCAGCCGCAAACAGTGAGTTTAAAGCAGTACCTTAAAAAAGGTAAAAATAAATTCTTCATCCAGGCCAATAATGAAGGAAGCATGGGCGGGCTTATTTTTACTCTGGATATCGATGGCAAAAAATACTCTTCTGACAAAAGCTGGCAAGCTCGTGCACCTAAAGGTAAGTGGACTGCTGCCGCAGAAGTGGCTCAATATGGAAAAGGGCCCTGGGGTAAAATTTTTGAAAAGAATAAACAGCCCGCAGTGGCTCCATCACCAACGATACAAGCTGTGACAACTCTCCCAGGTTTCAAAGCAGAAAAGATTTATACTGTAGATAGTAAAACGCAAGGTTCTTGGGTTGGTCTATGCTCAGACAACAAAGGTCGCCTCATTGCCTGTGACCAGTACGGTGGCATTTTCCGTATAACTTTAGGTGGAAACAAGCCACAGGTCGAAAAACTCAATGTAAAAGTCAGCCATGCTCACGGTGTCCTCTATGCTTTTGGTAGCCTTTATGTTATCAATAATGAAAAAGACCCAAAAGGTCTCTATCGCCTTACGGATACAAATGGTGATGACCAATACGACAAAGAAGAATTCCTTATTCAATTTAAAACTAGAGGCGAGCACGGAATTCACAGTGCCGTTCTTTCTCCTGATAAAAAATCCATCTACCTCATTGGTGGTAACAACACTGACCAGCCTGATTATATCAATAAATACCGCATGGCAAAAAACTGGAGTGAAGATCACATCCTTCCTCGTATGGCCGATGGCCGTGGTCACAATCGTGGGCGCTTAGCACCTGGCGGCTTGATCCTTAAAGTTTCTCCTGACGGTAAAGATCGCGAACTCATTGCTCATGGCTTCCGTAACCAATTTGATGCCGGCTTCACTTTAGAAGGCGAACTCTTCACTTATGATGCTGATATGGAATACGATATCGGTTCACCTTGGTACCGTCCATGTCGTGTTAATCACGTTGTATCTGGAGCAGACTACGGTTGGCGTCATGGTTCAGGTAAATGGCCTGAGTATTACACCGACACGGTTCCAACAACCCTTGATATCGGTCCAGGTAGCCCAACAGGTACAGTAATGGGTACTGGCGCAAAATTCCCCGAAAAGTACCAACGCTCTTATTTCATCAATGACTGGACTTACGGAACGATGTACGCGATTCACCTCAAACAAGAAGGTGCAACTTATACAGCGACAAAAGAACAATTTATTTCGGGCAAACCCCTTCCGCTTACTGATGTGATCATTCACACGGATGGTAACATGTACTTTGCAGTCGGTGGTCGCCGCACGGCATCTGCACTCTATAAAGTGACTTACACTGGCAAAGAATCTACTAAGCCCGTGCAAGCCCATCAACTTAACAAAGATATGTTAGTGCGCAAAAAACTCGAGGTACTTCATACCTTACCTGCTTCAAAAGCTATTGCAGATAAGGCTTGGCCTTACCTCAGTAATTCAGATCGTTTCATTCGCCATGCTGCTCGTGTCGCTATCGAGAGACAAAAAACAGCTGATTGGAAAAATAAATTGAGCTCAGAGAATAACTCTTGGGCAATCATCGAAGGAGCTTGTGCTTTAGCTCGTATGGGCGAAAAGGCTGATCAATCACTTATCCTCAAAAAACTTAATCAACTTGATTATGCTAAACTAAGTGATGATCAAAAACTGGCTGCCATTCGTTCTTACCAACTTGCCTTCACACGTTTAGAGAAGCCAAGTTCTGCTGATGCTCAAGCTGTTATAAAAAATCTTAATGCTCACTACCCCTCAAAAAGTAACTTTGAAAACCGTGAACTCGTTCAAGTTCTTCTTTACCTCGATGCACCCAATATCATTACTCGCGCTGTCCGCGAAATGGTCAGTGCCACTGAGGAACAAAAGAAGATTCTCTCAGACGAAATCCTCCAGCGTAATGACCGTTATGCAGCTGCTGCAAAAAGAACTGAGCAGTTCCGCCCCAATACTCAACAAGTCTCCTTAGCTTTCTCACTTCGCTCCATCAAAAATGGCTGGACTGACGCTGACTACGCAACATACTTCTCTTGGTTCCCTAAAGCTAAAACTTGGCAGGGTGGCAATAGTTTCGCTATCTTTATCGAGAACTCACGTAAAGAAGCCCTCGCTAATATTGCGAACCCCGCAAAAAAGGCTAAATATGATAAAATCTCTAGTAAATCTCTCATTAAACCAAGAGCCATCACACCACCAAAAGGACCGGGTCAAATTTGGACTGTCGAATCGGCTGTTGCTGCAGTAATAGACAATCTTAAAGGACGTAACTTCAAAGCTGGCGAGAACCTTTACCACGCAGTTGCTTGTGCGAGCTGTCACCGTTTTGCTGGTGCAGGAAGCGGTATCGGTCCTGACCTCACGGGTTCATCAAGTCGCTACACACTTAAAGATATGATGGAAAATATCATCGAACCTTCGAAAGTGATCTCTGACCAATACGGCAGCAAAGTCTTTAAAATGAAAGATGGATCAGAAGTTGTCGGCCGTAAAGGTACAGAGGAAGATGGTTTACTCCACCTCATGACTAACCCCTACTCAGCTGATTACACTGCAGAAATCAAAGTCAATGATATTAAGAGTGAAAAAGAATGGCACGTATCTCCTATGCCTCCAGCACTTATTTACTCACTCAACCCCGACGAACTCAGCGACCTCATTGCTTATATCTTCTCTGCTGGCAACCCTGACCATGAGTACTTCCAAGGCTCATCATCACTAGAAGGCGCAACGAGCCTCTTTAATGGCAAAGACCTAACTGGCTGGGCTGGTGATTCTAAACTGTGGAAAGTTGAAGATGGCGTCATTTACGGCAGCACTCATGGCAATAAGTTGAAAGCCAATTCATTCCTCGTTTGGGAGGGAGGTGATGTCCAAGACTTCCACCTGAAGTTTGAAGGCAAATTTGAAGGTAATAACTCAGGCATGATGTACCGCGCTTTCTGGAAAGACCAAAGCATTTTCCGCCTCAGTGGATATCAATGTGATATGCACCCAAAACCTGAGTTCTTAGCCATGCTTTACGGTGAGGGTCTCGGCAAACGCGGCATCATCGCTAGACGCGGTCAAAAAGTTGAGATCGACGCTAATCAAAAAGTTCGTGTTACGGGCAAAACCACCGCACCAGAACAGATTGATGTGACTCAATGGCAAACTTATGAAGTGATCTGCAAAGACAATCGCATGATTCACAAAATCAACGGTAAAGTCACGGTTGATATTACGGACAATCATCCTGAAGCCCTCAAAAAAGGCATGATTGGCATGCAGCTTCACGCCGGCGTTCCCATGAAAGCTTGGTTCAAAAATATTCAATTGAAGAAGTTCTAAATTAGAACGAATCAATTATCGAAACACTATTTGCTGCTAAAGGTAAATAGTGTTTTTTTACATCAAAGAAGTTCATATAATCGAGGTGATAAAGTTAAAGTCTTTTGTAAGATTTAATCAGTTCACAACAATTATGAAGAATAAAATCATTTCAATAACTAAGGAGTCATAAGTGAAATTAAAAATACTACTTTCGATAATAAGTATTTTTTCTTTACATGCAGCCGACAAACCCAATATTCTACTGATTCTTTCGGATGATCAGGCTTGGACTGATTATGGCTTCATGGGGCATGAACATATAAAGACACCTCATTTGGATAAGTTGGCTTCGGAATCCATTGTTTTTGAACGTGGTTATGTGGCATCTCCGCTGTGTCGTCCATCTTTAGCTTCCATGGTTACAGGCCTTTACCCTTTTGATCACGGTATTACAGGCAATGATGTAGATGGAAGAAACAAGCGAGCTGAATTAGATAAACCCGTTCAGGAAAAATTTAACCAACTTCCCAGTTTTATAAAAATGCTTACGAGCCAAGGCTATTTAGCTCACCAATCTGGGAAGTGGTGGGAAGGCTCCCACAAAGATGGCGGCTTCACCCACGGCATGACCCATGGTAATCCCAAGAAAGGTGGCCGACATGGTGATCTGGGCCTGGAAATTGGTCGCCAAGGTATTCAACCCATCAAAGATTTTGTTAATATAGCGAAGAAAGAAAATAAACCCTTTTTTCTTTGGTATGCTCCCTTTTTACCACACGACCCTCATACTCCCCCCAAACGTTTACTAGAAAAATATAGAAAACTCACCTCTAAATTAGATGAAGCCAAATACTTCGCCATGTGTGAGTGGTTCGACGAAACTTGTGGTGAGATAATCTCATTTTTAAAAGAGAAAGATGTTTACAAAAACACCCTGGTTTTCTATATCTGTGATAACGGCTGGGTCGCTAAGTCTGTACCCAAAGGAAATCATAAAGCCTCCATTAAAAAAGCTTATGCTGCTCAATCCAAGGGCTCACCCTATGAAAATGGTATAAGAACTCCGATTATGATATCATGGCCCGGAACAATCACTCCGCAAAAGTCCAATGACTTTGCCCATGCCATCGACCTCTTCCCAACTCTGGCTAGTGTGATCAACACTAAGGCACCTTCAAACCTTCCCGGTATAGACCTCCTCGACGAGAAACAACGCTCCGAACGCGACATCATTTTTGGTTGTACAAATTCAATCCACAATATGAACCCTAACGATCCGGATGAAACTCTGCAGTATTTGTGGTGCATTAAAGGCAAATGGAAACTCATCATTCGCTATCAGGGGCTTGACACCACAAATTATAAAAAAGTTCATGAATGGGACAAAACTCCTATTCACTTATATGATTTATCCAAGGATCCACAGGAACTCAATAACCTTTCTGATCAATACCCGGATATTGTCGCTGATTTAAAATCAAAAATTCAATCTTGGCATCCAGTCAATCAATCAAATAAACAATCAATTAAATAAAGGAGTACTTATGCGCTTAGTAGCATCACTATTTTTATGCCTGTTCTTTTCTTTGCAGGCCGCAGACAAACCCAATATCCTTCTAATTTTATCAGATGATCAGGCCTGGACTGATTATAGCTTCATGGAACACGAGCAGATTAAAACACCTCATCTCGACAAATTGGCATCGGAGTCTGTACTCTTTAAACGTGCTTACGTGCCGACCGCTCTTTGCCGCCCTTCCCTTATGACTTTTGCAACGGGAAAATACGTTCACCAGCACGGTATTACAGGCAATGACCCTAAGGGTGATAGCAAGAATCCAAACGATCCGGACTTGCGCGAATCTTTAATCTCTAAGGTTGACCAACACGATACTTTAGCCAAGCTCCTCGGCGAGCAAGGCTACCTCAGTCACCAGAGTGGTAAATGGTGGGAAGGCAACTACAAGCGCGGTGGCTTTACTCACGGCATGACTCGCGGTTATCCTCAAAAAGGCGGACGTCACGGTGATGATGGTTTGAAAATTGGCCGTACAGGTAACAAGCCTGTTACTGATTTTGTCGATATGGCCATTGAAAAGAAAAAGCCATTCTTCCTCTGGTACGCTCCTTTTATGCCGCACACTCCTCACACGCCACCTAATCGCATTTTAGACAAGTATAAAAAGTATGACCTCCCATTACCAGTAGCGAAGTACTACGCCATGTGTGAATGGTTTGACGAGGCTTGCGGAGACCTCATTCAACACCTCGAAGATAAAGGTGTAAGAGACAACACACTCATTGTTTATGTTTGCGATAATGGCTGGATTCAACACCCGGAGAAAGCTAATAGATATGACCAACGCTCAAAACAAACGGCTTATGAAGGTGGCACGCGCACACCAATTTTCTTTTCTTGGCCAAACAAGCTCAAGCCTCAGGATCGCCCAGAACTCTGTACAAGCCTTGATATTTTCCCAACTATTATTGCAGCGGCTGGCGCTCGCATGCCAAAGAACCTCCCTGGCTTAGATCTCAATTCCTACATGATTGAGAAAAAAGAAATCCCCCGTGATCATATCTTCGGTGAGGGCTTTGCTCACGATATTGTGGACATCAGCGACCACGAAAAGACTTTACTTTACCGCTGGGTCATCAAAGGCAATTACAAACTTTTACTCACTTACGACGGCAAAGTCAGCAAATATATCTCAACTCATCCGCGTACTGAGAAACGTCCACAACTCTTTGATCTTTCAAAAGATCCTGCGGAGCACAACAACATTGCTAAGGATCACCCTGAGAAAGTTGCGGAACTTGCAAAAATGATCAATGATTGGTACCCGGTAACAAAGCGCAAGGTTATTACTGAGTTTAAATAAAAGCTTTCTTACTACTTCTGAGTATTAAGAACTTTGGTTTCGTGGGGGCACACCCCACACTGGGTTCGGTCGAGCTTCCACCCTTAGGGCTGGAAGCCCAAGCGACACTGGCATGCAGCCTCTGCTGCATGAACAAATAAACAATTTTTATTTTTTTAAGCTGTCCCACAATCTAAAAAGGTCTGTATTAACTAATTTATAAGCTATAAAAGATATTGGAAATCATGAAAAATTTTGAAATAATTAGAGCGAGACCTATGAAATATTTATTACTCCTTTTGAGTCTAACGACTCTTGCGATTAGCGCAGCTGAAAAACCTAATATTGTCTTCTTTTTGGTAGATGATCAACGCAATGATTTTCTCGGCTGTACGGGACACCCGATCATTCAGACTCCCAATATTGATAAGCTTGCTGATCAAGGAACGCTTTTTAAAAATGCTTTTGTGACTACGGCCACTTGCTGGGTGAGTCGTGCTTCCATTCTTACGGGTATGTACATGCGTAAGCACCGTTTCCAAGGCGGTCTAATTAATCCAAAATACATAGCGACTTCCTACCCCATGGGGCTAAAAAAAGCCGGCTATCAAACGGCGTACTTTGGCAAGACGCATTTTCGTTTGGATAAAAAGCAACAGGCGAAAATGTTTGATGAGTTCAAACAAGTGGGAAGAAACCCCTTTCATAAAAAAATGCCCGATGGTTCATTAAAGCACGAGACCGACATCATTGCGGATCTCGCAATTGATTTCATTAAAAGACAAAGTGAAGAAAAGCCCTTTTTTGTAAACATGAACTTCAATGCTACTCACGCAGAGGATAGTGATAAGAAAGATCATTTTCCTTATCCGGAATCAGCAGCCCATCTCTACACCGACATGACTATGCCATTACCAAAACTTCACGATAGAAAGATTTTTGAATCACAGCCTAAATTCATGCAAAATTCTATGCATAACGACCGTTATAAATGGCGTTGGGATACACCGGAAAAATACCAACACAATATGCGCAATTACCTTCGCATGGCATCGGGTATTGATTTTGCTCTGGGCCGAGTTGTTGATGCCTTAAAAGAGAAAAACCTCAATGATAATACCGTAATTATTTACACAGCGGATAATGGTTATTATGCCGGTGACCGTGGCTTTGCAGGTAAGTGGACTCATTATGAACAATCACTACGCGTACCACTTATTATTTTCGACGGTCGCAATCAAAAAGGTCAAAAGCTTAGTCAAATAGCTCTTAATATCGACCTTGGTGCCACCATGCTTGATTATGCTGGCATGCCAACACCAAAACAATATAACGGCAGCAGCCTTAAGCCTCTTATAGAAGGTGAAAAAGTAGAATGGCGCAAAGAGTTTATGGGCGAGTTTTATAGTAAGCATAAAACGATTCCCAATTGGGAAGGAATTCGAGCTGAACGCTATGTCTACGCCTCTTATCCGGAAGAAGGTTTCGAATTCCTTCACGATCTCCAAAAAGACCCCGATCAACTTCAAAACTTTGCGAAAAATCCCGAGTACAAAGAGATCTTAAAGAAAATGCGTAAGCGTCTCAGAGAAACAGCCGACCCCCAAGGAAAGCCGTTCGTCACTCGAAAGTAGTTGCGTGATCGCTTAAACCCCAAGTTAAATTATAATAAAATCGGCACTTAATGTGAGTATTGTCTCAAACTAACTACTGTGCAGTAATAAATCCAATTGACTGGCGGTATATAGTCAACAAGGTAAAATTCACTCAAAAAAAAATGGAGTCTATATGAAAATTAAGTTATTAATATTATTGAGTTTTTTCATCAATTTACAGGCAGCTGACAAGCCCAATATTCTTCTCATCCTCTCAGACGATCAAGCATGGACAGATTACGGGTTTATGGGGCATAAACATATAGAGACGCCTCACCTAGATAAGTTAGCTTCCGAATCCGTCTTATTTAAACGCGCTTATGTGCCAACAGCTCTGTGCCGACCATCACTCATGACTTTGGCAACTGGCCGTTATTCAAGCGTTAATGGTGTCACGGGTAATAATCCTAAGGCAGATAGCAAAAACCCAAATAACCCTGACCTAAAAGCTTCTGTTATAGCTAATATCGATAGGTTTGATACCATTGCAGAACTACTAGTTGAACAAGGCTATTTGGCTCACCAAAGTGGTAAATGGTGGGAAGGCAGTTATCAACGAGGTGGCTTCACTCACGGTATGACTAAAGGTTATCCGGCTCACAAGAAAGGCCGTCATGGTGATGAAGGTTTGAAAATTGGACGTGAAGGTAATAAACCGGTCACTGATTTTGTCGATATGGCCATTGAAAAAAAGAAGCCTTTCTTCCTCTGGTATGCACCTTTTATGCCCCATACACCCCATAATCCACCTAAGCGTCTTTTAGAAAAGTATAAAAAGTATGACCTCACCCTACCAATAGCCAAATACTACGCCATGTGTGAATGGTTTGACGAAGCATGCGGCGATCTTATTAAACACCTCGAAGACAAAGGTGTAAGAGATAACACACTTATCGCTTATGTATGCGATAATGGCTGGATTCAACAATCTGACAAAAACGGTTATGCACCACGTTCAAAACGATCCCCCTTCGAAGGCGGAACACGTACGCCAATTTTCTTTTCTTGGCCGGAAAAATTCAAAGCTCAGGACCGTAAAGAATTATGTACTAGCCTAGATATCTTTCCCACAATTGTCGCTGCAGCCGGCGCGCGTATGCCAAAAGGTCTTCCGGGTCTCGACTTAAACTCTTACATGTCCGAACAAAAAGAAATTCCTCGCGACCACATTTTTGGAGAAACCTTTGCCCATGACATTGCCGATATTAGTGATTATGAAGCCAGCTTGCTTTATCGTTGGGTCATTAAAGATAAGTGGAAACTTCTTTTAACTTATGATGGCAAGACAGACAAAGGGAAACCCAAATATGAAGAAAAAGAGCAAAGACCTCAGCTTTTTGACCTTTCCAACGATCCATCAGAGAAACATAATCTCGCCAAAGACCATGCCGAGAAAGTTGCGGAGCTCGCAAAATTGATCAACGATTGGTATCCAGTAACAAAACGCAAAACCCTAACTGAGTACAAATAACTTTGAAGCTTTTTTCTCTATCTAAAGTCTGTTTATTGACTGTATTAAGCTTGTTCCTAGGTGCCGAAGAAAAAGCATCAAACAAACTAGAAGCGGTCAATTATATTTCTGAACAAGATCCCATAGAGTTTAAGTGGCCAACTCATATTGCCTTTGGTCCTGGAGAACAAGAAATTATTTCTGATTTAAAAAATAATCGCATCGTCTACCGCAATCACAGTTCTGAGTTGTTTAAGGTTTCGCCACTAGCCTTAAAGGGCCTGCATTCTGTAGCTTATAACCCGCAGGACAAACTCTACTACATCAATGATACGGATAACCATCGTATTATCGCTGTTAAAGACCTCTCAAAAACAGAAATACATTCAGAGACTAAATCTATTGCAGGAGTTCAACTACAAAGACCTCACGACATTATTGTGGACTCTGAGAGTTCGTGGATTTATGCAATTAATCCCAATTCGGGTACTGTTTTTAGATTTACTGCTATAGGCGAGAATGAAAGCGCTCTAAAAGTTCCAACTCATGGTTATTCACGTTCCATAAGCTTGATTAAGGGTAAACTTTATGCCATTGGCTCATCAAAAGGCAGAGTTGTTGAGGTCGTCGATTGGGACAAAAAAGAATTTAAGATCTACGATAGTTTTGACCCGTCTAAACGTCAGGGGCCTGCAGGCTCATGGGAACGCACGGGACTTGTTCTCAATGATGTGGAGTTTTTCGATGGCTACTGGTACGCCAGTAGTTATTTTTGTAAGCCCTATGCAGGCCAAACTGATTTCGACAAAAATAAGCTCATTCGTTTTAAAAGCTTCGATGACTTTATCAAAGGTGATTGGGAAGACCTTAGTCATCGAATTCCCAGCGGTATAACCCCGTACTATTTTACTGTCAAAGACAACGCTCTTTATCTAGCGATTTTTCACCATGCACCAAAGACCAAAGGTGATACAATCTATAAAATCATACACAAAGGAAAAAAGTGAAGAATATACTCAAGAAATCGGCTATCCTGTTAAGCTCATTATTATATTTCAACAGCTTTGTTTTTGCTGACACTGATTCAAATAAAAAAGATATTGTCTTCATCATAGTTGATGACCTCAACACTTGGATTGGCGCTATGGGTGGCCATCCCCAAACTAAAACGCCTAACTTAGATGCTTTAGCCACCCGCGGGGTCTTGTTTACTAATGCACATTGTAATGCTCCTCAGTGTGGGCCTTCACGCAAGAGCTTTCTCACGGGTTTATATCCAAAAAGTACCGGTAAGTATTTTAATGTGGCAAAGAAAATGCCCTTTTTTAAAGATCAGCCCCTCAAGGGAGCTACTTCCAAGAATCCACCTAAAAAGCCCTTGGATTTTCACACCCACTTCATGAAAAATAATTACCGAGTTGTGAGTGGAGGAAAAGTTGATCACGGTTCTTTAAAAGCAAAAATAGATAATAAATTTGATCGCCCAAAAGAAGTGAAACATTTCACTGATAAGAGAGTAAATCTTTGGGGTGAAGGTGGTCCTCAAAATATTGACGATACCATGACGGGCGATTACAAGACAGCTCAATGGGCCATTAAGCAATGGAACACCAAAAGCGACAAGCCACTTCTGATGTCGGTAGGCTTTTATAGGCCCCACCGTCCCTTTAATGTACCCAAAGAATATTTCGATAAATTTCCCTTAGAGTCCATTCAATTACCAAAGGTCCCCGAATTTGATGACTTGGCCGACCTGCCGGAATATGGCAAAGCATTAGCTCGTTCAAACGCTCATAAAAACCTCTTTAAACCAAGAACTGTCCACGAACATATTCTGCACCTCGGTGGTGAAGATGAATGGAAGTACATGGTGCAATCTTACCTCGCCTGTATTAATTATGTAGACACACAAATCGGCCTCTTTTTAGAAACTCTTAAGAACAATCCACGTGGCAACGACACCGTGATTATACTTACCAGCGACCACGGCTGGGATTTAGGTGAAAAAGAACACTGGTGTAAAGCGGCTTTATGGCGAACAACAACTCGTGTACCTTACATTGTTGTAGCTCCCGGATTGACTCAAGCCGGGACAGTGAATCAGCAGCCCATATCACATGTTGATATTTATCCTACCTTGTGTGATTTTGCTGGAATCGCAAAACCAAAACATTTAGAAGGTCAATCTATTCTTCCTTTGGTAAAAGATTCCAGTGCTAAGCGAGAAGCGGCCTATTTGAGTTATGGTCCTAGGAATACAGCTGTACAGACTGAGCGTTACCGCTACATTTCTTATGAAGACGGCAGTGGCGAACTCTACGATCACCAAAAAGATCCCCGTGAATGGACCAATTTAAGTTCGAATCCTGAGTACGCTGAACTTAAGGCCAAGATGATCCAAAAAGTTAAAAAATTTGAAAATAATTAGAGAAAACTATGAAATATTTATTACTCCTTTTGAGTTTAACAAGTCTTGCGGTCTCCGCAGCAGATAAACCCAATATCGTCTTCTTTTTAGTAGATGATCAACGTTATGATTTTTTAGGCTGTACGGGTCATCCCATGATCCAGACTCCCAATATTGATAAGCTTGCAGACAATGGAACTTTGTTTGAAAATGCCTTTGTGACCACGGCCACTTGTTGGGTGAGTCGTGCTTCAATTCTCACCGGCATGTACATGCGTAAACACCGTTTTACCGGAGGAAAAATTGACCCTAAGCGTATTGACACCTCTTACCCTATGGGGCTAAAAAAGGCGGGCTATCAAACAGCTTATTTTGGAAAAACTCACTTCAAAGTGGATAAAAATCAACAGAAGATGATGTTTGACGAATTTATTCAGGTTGGTCGCAGGCCCTTTCATAAAAAAATGCCTGACGGTTCACTTAAGCACGAGACCGATATTATTGCGGATCACGCCATTAATTTCATCAACAAACAAAGTTCAGAAAAACCTTTCTTTGTCAGCTTAAATTTTAACGCCACACATGCCGAAGATGGCGATAAGAAGAATCATTTCCCCTATCCAGAGTCAGCAGCTCATCTCTACACTGACATGACTATGCCACTACCAAAACTTCACGATAGAAAGATCTTTGAATCTCAACCAGATTTTATGCAAAACTCTATGCATAACGATCGTTATAAATGGCGCTGGGATACACCGGAAAAATACCAACACAATATGCGCAATTATCTGCGCATGGCATCGGGTATTGATTTCGCTCTAGGCCGAGTTGTTACAGCCTTAAAAGAGAAAAACTTCTATGATAACACAGTGATCGTTTACACAGCGGACAATGGTTATTACGCTGGTGATCGTGGCTTCGCAGGTAAATGGACCCATTACGAACAATCACTACGTGTGCCACTCATTCTTTTCGATGGTCGCCATCAAAAAGGTCAAAAGCTTAGTCAAATAGCTCTGAATATCGACCTTGGTGCCACCATGCTCGATTATGCTGGTATGCCAACACCAAAAGAACATAATGGTAGCAGTCTTAAGCCCCTTATTGAAGGTGAAAAAGTCGAATGGCGCAAAGAGTTCTTAGGTGAATTTTACAGCCGTCACAAAACAATCCCTAATTGGGAAGGTATTCGTCACGAACGCTATGTCTACGCCTCTTACCCTGAAGAAGGCTATGAGTTTCTTCACGACCTTCAAAAAGACCCAGATCAACTCAAAAACTTTGCCAAGAACCCCGAGTACAAAGAGATCTTAAAGAAAATGCGCAAGCGACTCAGAGAAACCGCCGATCCACTGGGAAACCCCTTTATCACTAAAAAGTAGTCAGGTAATCATCAGCCGATGATCATTCCCAAGTGGAGAGTTTGAGTCGCCATTTTTCGATGATGACTTTAATCTTGGCTTGTTGAGTTTTGTAATAAATGTTGGCAAAGACTAAACAGCCGCCGATCAGTAAAATACAGCTTCCTAAGATGGCCATACGTGACCCCCTCTGCAAGTCAATTAATAGGCGTGTAAAGATTGACAGGAGATCGATTAACAAGCCCGCAAAGCCAAGAATGAGATAGAGGCGGATTTTCCATAGCGAACCAAAAGCCATCGCCAATAAGCATAAGATAATCACTGTTAAGTTGAAGCCGATTGAACGAGGTTCCGCAATGACCGCATAATAGATGGAAGTCGACACCATCATCACCAAGGTGAGCAAACGTATAAGGTTCCTTCTTTCTTTTGAAATACTATTTTGCATCAGTTGCAAGATAATCAAAACACCAACTCCAGACGGAATGATATAAACGTGCAAAGTTCGTAAATCGAGCTTGTTCCACAGGGTCATTGAGGTGAAGGCCACATAACCTATCATGGCAATCAAGTGATAAGGTGATTGACGATCCTCTTTCCCTAGGAAAGAGAAAACCAAGCTATTCACACCAATAATCATCAAGGTATAATCGGTTCCTAAACCATAATAAAATGATTTCCCAATGGCTAATAATGGCATTAGGAATAAAACTCCCAACAAGGGATTGCGCATCTTATCTTCGTTTTTGTCCACAAAGGGTTTTAAACCCGCAATTGTCAGAGAAACGAGCAAGCTACTCCATATATCATATTCATCCCTCCACAAGTTTGTCGCCATCACCATTTGATGACGTAAAAAAGCCATGAAAATCAGCAGGGAATAAGCCATCATATAATAGGCTAATTGACTCTGCTTTTCTTTCCCCTTATAAAACCACAAGACAACTAAGCCCCCGTAAGTACAGAGTAGTAAGATAAATTGTTGATCAGTAAAAGCCTCGCCAATAAACAGTAGCAATAAAGCGGTCGTTAATAAACAGAGGCTCCATAAAATAATATGGCTAATACGTGAAGAATTTTGCTTCCAAACTAAATAGATTAAATTCAAGACTTTGTAGCGCAGCCCAAAAAGCCTTTCAATTAAATCACTTTTTTGTTTAGCCAGATAAGGCATGAATACGGCCATAAGAAACAAGCTAAAGAGTGCCGCTGGCAAGGCGGCCTTTTGGAAAAGGCCTCCCCTTTCGTCATAAACTTTAAAGTAAGCCAAATAAGCGGGAACTAACAGGTAAGTGAAGGCCATGATTTTTTCGATTGGATTCTTCAAGTACTCGCGTGGATAGGCAGTGATTAAACTAAGTGCAACGATTAACACAACAACCGATAAGGAGGTGTAGGAATAGACTTCATGATAAATCACATGGGGAATCAGCAAGGCTATGAAAAATAAAGCTATTGGCCAACATTTTTTACTGGGGATATTATTAAATTTATAGAGACTATAAAAAGTGAAGATTCCCCACAGAGCCGTTATTAGCCAAATAACATCATCGGCATTTATATAACTCTCCATCAAGAAACCTGCGTGCATCGCAAAAACAATTTCACATAAAGTAATTAGGCCATAGAACTTTGATTTTTTTCTAAGGCTCAGATGACCTACTACGGTGGCACTCAAAAATAAAACGGGAGCAAATAAATGACTTTGTCCCCAAGTGTCAGTCAATGCCACAAAACCCATAACTTGAGTCAGGATAATCAGCCAAGCACCCCAAGTTTTTCGCAAGCTTTGCCAATCATCTTCACTTAAATTAGAAAAACGCATAAAGTAACTGCGAAGCGGAGACTTTTCATAATTGAGCAAGACCCATGCATGAGCATTAAACACAGCTAAAAATGACGCTTTAATCGGATTCTCAAATGGACTAAAGGATGGCGCCGCTGACAAAGTAAAAAAGACGCCTAAGAGCAAAGCTAAACCACCGTAAAGTGGCAAGTGAATTCGTCCGCCTAAGGCATGCAATCTAAAGAGGAGTAAGCCATAAACAATTAATGTCGGGGCATTGCTATGGTAATAAGTATTATCCATCTGAACTTCAGGATAAAAAGTCATGTGTACAAAGCCTTTAAAGACGTAGAGAATCAAGAGCACAAGTATCAGTAATGATGAGGAATTGCGGTAGACGTGATGGGCTTTTCCTTGTGAGTTATACCACTCGGTCATGTAATAGAAATAAATCGCGGGTAAACCAAATGCGAGAATCGCAGTTTGCGGACTGCGCATAAAGGGAATCATCAGAGTCAGGCACCAAAAACTCATACTCAGACCAAAGTGATAAACACCTTCAAAAATATCGACGTACTTTTCTTCTCCGTCCTGAGGCTTCCTCGCAGCACTTCGAAAGTATAGCGCCGCTAAAAATGCCATCGCACCCGAGACAAAAAAGCGGAAGGGGCTCACCGTATTGAGGTTCGGGTGACTCATATAATTCCCCACAAGAAAAACAAGAACTAAGAGCGAGAGCACTAAGCCACTATGCGCTAGTAAGGATTTAAGCACAGAATTTGGTGAATACTTTCGAACTAAGCTTGTGATCAAGAGAGTCAAACCTATCCCCAAACAGAGTAAATGGATTTCGGATAAGCCTCGGTCACTTAAATAGTTTTTTCCGAAACAACGAACTAAATGGATGTTGGCTAAACACAAGCTGATAATTGCCAAGAGACTCACTTCCCACTTTCTCCATGCCCAGGCAATGAAACAGAGCGTGGCTGTACTCACATAAGTCGCGACAAGTTGTTCACTTTCATTACGCCAGTAAATAAGATGAAGGAAAATGGAAAGTTTTGTGACGAGGATAGCGGCCAAATATGGATAGCTTTCAGATGTACTTTTGAAGAAATCTAAAGCTTTATCGGTTTGTAAGAACGTTTTATGTTTCTTCTCTAATTGGATGAAAGCATAGGCGATCAAAGCAAAGAACAAGGCTCCAAAGGACAAGCGCAGGGGTTCTAAGATCAGCTCAATTTGATCGAAATTGAGGTAGGAGTAGAAACTGACCCCAGAAAAAGTAAGAAGGATTTTTGATTGGTTTTCCACATAAGCTAAAAAGAGCAAAAGACTCGTCAAAATCACGAAGATAGAATCAAGCGATGTACCTTGTGCCACATACGGCAAGGATGCAGTAAAAAACACTAAACTAGAAAGGCTGGCCATGGTTAAAAAGGATTTGAAAAAGGCTCGACACTCTTCATAAAAACCATCTAAACGACTGACGATTAGATGAACGCCTAAACTGGCTAAACTCAAGTAGAGTCCTGGAATGAAATATGCCTCATAAGAGCCATTTCCAAAAGAAGATGCATAAGCCCAAGTCAGTAAATACAGATTGAAGCCATAATGGGTTTTGCCTTGCGCTTTTAAATGCCATAAAAATTGCCCCGCCGTAAAGACTAAGAGGTAATTCGATAATCTTAACTCACCAAAGCCCAAATAATTAATAATCAATAAGGCGGAGCTCACATGGCTCAAGCCAGACAAAGTCAGCTGAAATTTCTCGACAAAAAGCTTGTTTAAATAGGGATATCTAAGACTCAAACCATAAGCAATCAAATAATAAGCCTGAAGAATGAGCAAGGTATATAAAGCGGGTTCAGTCCAATGAAAAACGTCTCTAGATAAATCAAAGACAAAACACAGACCTAAGCCCAAATAAATCCACCCTAGATGAAAGAGCCAAGTCAGTTTTTTCTCTCTCAGATATAAATACAAACTAAAGGCACTAAGAGAACAGACAAGGAGCGCAATGGCTCCTTTCATTTGCACTCCACCCGTACTCATTTCTTGGCGGATAAGGTTAAAACTCGCCGTTTTAATCAATAAAAATGCTGCCGAAGCAATTAAGGGCAAAGTAAAAAGTGTGTAATCATAGCGACGCAGGGGAAAATATGAGCTCATCATAAATTTATCCCCCTCACTTAAACTCTTTAGCTTCTCTTGTTTTCTAAGCACGAAACTAATGCCGATCATTCCCAAAGCTGAACAGGCACTACCTAGCCCGGAACCAAAACCTAAGCTATCAAAAGTCGCTCGAAAATTGGCTTTTAATTCTGGGAATAAAATCACTGCAATAAGCGACGCCATGAGCGAAGGAATAATTGAACGAGAATAATAACTCGCCACCACCAAGACCGCAGTCATTAATAAGGGCCCCGTATAATCCATAAAGCCTTTGTACCACTCTGGATCAACGGGAACATGACGCTCAAAAAAGAGGCGTATAAACATAACCACAAGGGCTAAAGTTCCATAAAACCATAACACAGTCGATCGCGCTTCTTTGAGTAGATGGAAAGGAACAAAACGCACCGCCAATAACCACAATATCGACAAAGTGGCCAAGCCAAAGACTAAGGTATTGCCCTCGAGTGTCCCATTTTTTAAATCGACACAGCCCATGTAGGGAAGACAAAGGGCAAAAATAAACATTCCTATGTGAATCCACTTGAGTTCTTCATCTCGGTAAGCACGGAACATGAACATACAGGCGGCAAATATCAGATAGAGCGAAGTTAAGACCAGTGAGTTTTGGAAATGCAATTGTTTGAGCATAGCTAAGACCACAATGGCTAACAAGACCACCACCTGAGTGCTCGTACATGCGCGAGCATAAGCATAGAGCTTGATCTTGCGGAAGTGAAAAGTAATGAAGCTCAAGAATAAGACGTTAAGACCCCGAGACTTGGCAGATAAACTTGGTTGAAACCCTCGAGTCCGCCAATGGAAAAAAAGGCTATACTCAATAAACTTATGGTGATGTAATAATGAACGTGCCTCTGACGGTGTAGCGACTGCAAAAACCACACATAAGAAGCGATAAATAAACAAATAATGCGAGACGTACTATTGGGAAAACTCATCACCAAAGCCACCACAATCAAAGCATAACCCACAAAGGACTCATCTTCTTGTTCAGATTTAAGGCGAGTAATCAGTTCTCCACTACGACGCTCCAGCATCAAGATCAAGCCCCCCGCAACTACTAAGAGCGGTGCATAAGTATAAATCTCTGGATAAGTGTAAAACTCTGAAATACTACGCAGATGGCTGTGGACCCATAGAAAAACTTGCACAAAACTCGCCGCAATCATTAAAGTGAAGAACCAAATAACTCGGCGATCCACTTGGCTTTTCATTTGCTGAACTCGCAAAGAAAAAGAATGAAATGAGTAACTCAACAAGGCGAAACCCAGATAAAAACCAGTGCCCAAAATCATTAATAAAGTATGCTTTGACTCTAAACCAATGATTTGAGTGATGGGTGCCAACATGACCAAGCTATTGATCACCAAGAGTGTGCGTGGCAGTAAGGGATTGAGTTGCGGAGAAACAGCCATACACCAACGTTTTAGGCCCAACCAGGTTAAACTTAAATAGAGCGCGGCCATCACGGGAATTAGGAAATGTTTATAGCTCACTGCCGTATCGGCAGACATCAGCGCTACCGCCATGAAATTAATCGGGAGTAACTGTATGGCGGCTCCCCTTAAAATCGTCGCCGAACTAGTGAACTCCTTTCCCTTACTCTCGATCCACTTTCCTAAATACGCTAAGCCTATTGTAAAGGAAGCCAATAAACTCGGCATCAAACTGTAGCGAAACAACCAATGCTTATCCCATGTGAAATAAGAGAGAATCAAACTCCCCGCAATGAATAGCATTAACCCCGCTATCATAAACCAGTTCTCATTGATGAAGGGCTTCATGTGCTCCTGCCAAACAGAACTTTTCTTCTCTACTTCTTTAGGGGCTGCTTTAAGGGGATCTTTTTCAAAAACTTCTCTTTTTGAAGTGACTTGGGCCTTTTCATGACTCAGCTTTTCTCGCTCTTCATTACTTGGCTGAGCGATTCCTGCTTTTTCATCTCTTTGAGCTAAGTAATCCTTTAAAATGATTTTATCTTTACTAACTTTCTCAGCTGGCTGCCCTGCCTCATTTGATTTTGCGACTTCCGCAATCTTTCCAGCAGCTTCACTTTCTATAGATTGTTCTTCTTCAATGGAGACTTCACCCTCAATCCCTAAAAGACTATTTTGCTCTTTTTGCGGAATAAGTAACTCGGCTCTATAACGCTCGATGAGTTCTTGGAAATTGTTTTTCTCGGCTTCCTCTAAGCAAGATTCTTTCAGTAGATCAAGTAGTTTATCGTCGGCTTCACCATGATCCATACACCACATATAGAGCAAGCGTATGGGGTGTTTTTTACTCAGGTAGTTGACGCGTTCGACAAAACTTAGGTACTCACCTTCGAATTTATCCGACAAGACCGCCCAGTCCTTGAGCCTGTAGGAAGCGAGATCACCAAACTTCATCGTTAATAGCAGTGAGAATTTTGATTTGTCTTCAGCTTTTTGCCACAGAACTTTTAATACGCTTAAAACATCTGAACTCGGCCATTGAAAAATAATATCAAGTAAACCATCAAAAAGTTCGCCACCCTCACCTAGGTAAACAGTTAAAGCATCTAAAAAAACTTTAGGGCTAGAACAGGTAAATGTATCTTCTTTAGCATTGAGAGCAGATAAAGCATCGTCGAAAGACTTGACGTAAGATTCTTGGCTCTCTTGTTTCAGTTGACGCAGTTCGACTCGCAAGTCGTCACTTGCTTGATGCCAAGAATAAGCCACCAAATTTTCAATATTGAGAGCAGATAAAAAATGTTTATTCTCAGTAAAAAAATTAATTCTATTTAAGCTCTTGTTCTCGACATGAGCAAAAAGAATGGGGACTTCATGCTGCTTCTTTAAAAGTGAAAAATAATCTTTGAGTAAGACACAGGCATCATCTAATTCACTATAAATGCCATGCTCTTGATTATTTTTGGCGATCTCTAGTGGCAAGCCTTTAAATTGCTTGGCAAAATAAGCTTTATCTACCGAGGAGATTTGATTGAGTTCATAGAATTTCTTGGCGTCTTCTAAACGATTATCTTCTAGTTGCTGACAAATTTCTTGAAAGGCACTACCCGGAGTTTCCTTGAGTGTTGCTAAGACATCCTCGAGATCTAAAACTTCCTCACTCAAGCTCTTAAAGGCGGGAATAAGTTTTTCTTTTGAAACCTTACCTGTCGTCAAAAGATAGACGAGGCTATCTAATACTTCTTTATCTGATTTTTGCTCTCCCAAAAATATCCCTCACCAATAAATTAATAAAACTTATTACGATTATCCATAAAGAGAGGAAAAGCCCCTAATTGCCTGGTTAAGGATTGGCAAATCCTTACTGGGAGAGCTCGAGAGGGACAGCGTCCTTCTCGTATGCGAAGCATCATGCCCCTCATTGTGATTAATCATGAAACTTATTATAAGCTCCTAATATCCTTTGTAGATATAAAAAAATCAATCAAAGCCATAAGCCTAATCAATAATGGTCATTGAATCTTAACTTAAGAGATCAGCTATTACAGAAGCATGGTCAACGCCAGTCAGTTTATTATCTAAGCCTTGGAAGGGAAAAGTGAAGCGTTCGTGGTCAATCCCTAGGTTATGAAGAATCGTCGCGTTGAGATCGTGAACACTCACGGGACTCTCCACAATATTATAGGCGTACTCATCTGTCTGACCATAAGATTGACCTGCTTTAAAACCACCACCAGCTGCCCACATGGAGAAGCATTTACCATGGTGATCACGACCGTTACCAAGTTTACCTTGGGAATAAACGCTGCGGCCAAATTCGCCACCCCAGACAACCATGGTTTCGTCTAATAAACCACGTTGTTTGAGATCCGTCACTAAGGCCGCAGATGCTTGATCGGTGTCGAGACATTGTGCAGGTAAGTCTTTTTGTAAACTCCCATGTTGATCCCAACCGCGATGAAAGAGCTGCACCATGCGAATCCCACGTTCAATCATGCGACGAGCCATGAGGCAGTTGTAGGCATATGTCCCCGGCTTGCGTGCTTCTTCTCCATAGAGTTGAAAAGTTGATTCAGGTTCTTTAGAGATATCGGCAATCTCCGGTGCCGATTCTTGCATGCGATAGGCCATCTCATACTGCTCAGTGCGAGTGATGACTTCTGGATCTTGAGAGTTTTTATAATACATTTCGTTGAGAGTCTTTAATGAGTTCAACATGGAACGACGACTCGAACGTGTGATGCCCTTGGGGTTTTGTAGATATAAAATGGGATCACCTGTACTGCGCAACTGAACACCCTGATGAACTGAGGGTAAAAATCCACTGCCCCAAAGGCGGGAGAAAATTGGTTGACCAGGTTTCTTGCCATTCCCCTGAGATAAAAGAATATTATAGGCTGGCATATTTTTATTTAAATTTCCTAAACCATAACTCATCCATGCCCCGAGACTAGGTCGACCTGGGATTTGTGATCCCGTATTGAGGAAAGTAATACCAGGATCGTGATTAATCGCCTCGGTATGCATAGATTTAATCACAGTGATATCATCAACAATATTGGCTGTGTAAGGAAGTAATTCACTCACCCAAGTTCCACATTGACCACGTTGCTTAAACTCTTTGATGGGCGCACAAACAGGAAATGATTTTTGCCCTGCAGTCATGCCCGTTACTCGTTGCCCTTGGCGAACTGAGTCTGGTAATTCTGTGCCGTGAAGCTTTTTCATTTCGGGGTGATAATCAAACAAATCAATATGGGAAGGCCCACCCGATTGACAGAGGTAGATGATTGATTTTGCCTTGGGCGCAAAATGAGGGAGTTTATGCTTTGCGTTTCCCGCAAAGGAAGGCTGACTAGCTGCTAAACCACCAAGTGATAAAGCTCCAGATTTCATAAAGTTTCTTCTATTAAGTTTCATATCTTATCCTCTTAATTGCGCGTCATGCTTTCACTAAGGTTAATCATCATGGAAGCACTTACAATTAAGGCCCCAAGGTCAGCATCATTGCCAGCTTCTATCATCTTTTCTAAGTGCTCTTTATTTTCCGTATAAAACTTCAATTGCTTTTCATAGTTTTGTTTTATCAAATTAATTTCAGCACGATTGGCTAAGCGTCCTGTAGCTAACTCAAAACCGTAAGTCAATTGTTCTTCAACTTGCTCAGATTTTGCTTTCATGCGCTTGGCAAGAAAAGTTGCTGCTTGCATGAACTGTGGGTCATTCAGCATCACTAAGGATTGCAGCGGCGTATTCGTTTGCTGACGTCGCACTGTACAAACTTCTCTATTGGGAGCATCAAACGCTGCCATGGCTGGATGACCCGCGGTTCGTTTAATTGCTGTATACATGCTTCGCCGCAAGGCCTTGCCTTCATAGTAAGCTTGAGAACTAAAACCTCCGCCACCACCATGACCGAAATGACTTATCTGAGCCCAAAGCCCCAAAGGTTGCACAGGGTGAACACTTGGCCCACCTACTTTATGATTCAACAAACCCGAAATCTCTAAAGCATTATCTCTCACCAGTTCAGCTGACAGTCGGAAACTTGGCGCTCTGTGATGGAGACGATTGTAGGGATCAACTTTTGCGGCCATCGCATTATATCTTGAGCTTTGCTGATAAGTTGCTGACATCACTATTTTTTTTATTAAACGACGTATATCCCAATCATTTTTACGGAAATCAAGAGCTAAGACGTCAAGCAATTCTAAGTGGGATGGATACTCACCTTGAGAACCAAAGTCCTCGCTGGTTTTCACGAGACCCGTGCCAAAAATCATCTGCCAATAACGATTAACCGCTACGCGTGCCGTTAAAGGATTATCTTCCGCAAGAATCCACTGCGCTAAACCAAGGCGATTTTTCGGATATTGTTCGTCAAAGGCTAGGATTTGTCCCAATGCAGCGGGCTGCACTTCTTCACCCAATTGATCATATTGCCCACGAATACGGATGTGAGTTTTCTTAGGTTTCCAATCCATAATCATGACAGAAGTTTTTCCTGATTTGATCTGAGCATTTAGGACTTGAATTTCCTTATCTATATTCTGCACACCTTTAATAGATTTAAATCCCAAATACTGCTCCTGTTTTTTTATCTCCACCTGAAGTTCTTTGAGTTCAGTTATTCTTTCATTGTAGGCTGCAAGCATTTTATCTTTCGACATTAAAGCGGAATTGACTTTTAGGATGGGATTGGAATTCCCTCCGCGTCCAGCGCCCATTCCGCTTTCTGATGAATTGTTAAAAAAGGCGTACATCGAGTAGAAATCTTTTTGCGAAATAGGATCAAATTTGTGATCATGGCATTGGGCACACTTAGTTGTCATACCTAAAAAGGCTGTAGAAACAGTGTCCACTTTATCGTTGTGATAAAAAGTAATGTACTCTTGGGGAAGCGTCCCACCTTCGTGGGTATTCATGCCATTGCGTAAAAAACCTGTAGCGACCACTCTTTGAATTTCATCTTGATTCAACTGAGGTTTTTCCTGTAGCTTTAGCACTGTATTCCATGGCGCTGAACCATAAACTTTGTGTTCCGTGGCTTTAAGCCATTTCCCATTGTTAAATTGAACATCCCATGATTTATCGCTAACCACATAATCATTGTCGAGTTTGAGTACGGCGACAAAGCCTCCCAAAGATGCGACGTTTTCTGCCTTAACTAAAATGTCATTCCAACCAACTTTTAATTGTTTAGTGATCTCTACAGACATAGGTTTAGTCCATAAATCTGAGCCCCCCAGCTTTTTGCCATTAAGAATAAAAGTAAACTTGTCATCACAACTTGCATTCAAGTGGGCTTGTTTGGGCAAGCTGTCCAAATGGAAACGTTTTCTTAAATTGATTTTTTCGTTTTGCTTAACTTCCTTTTTCCATATCCACGAGGTCTTAGGCATTTCTTGAATAGGCTTCTTCACCAACAAATCCCCAGCGACTTGCTCAGTTACAAATTCGTCATAAGGCTTGTTATCTATAAAGGCTTTAATGACCCAATCGCGCCAAGCCCACATATCGCGGTGATCATCTATGGAATAACCATTGGTGTCGGCGTAACGCGCCGTATCTAACCAGTCCAAAGCCAGCCTCTCTGCATGAGTATCCTTAGTTAAAACCCGATCAACCAATTTTTCGTAGGCATCGGCCGATTGATCATTCAAAAATTCCTCGACTTCAGTTAAAGAAGGTGATATCCCGGTCAAGTCTAAGTAGAGGCGACGAATCAATGTTCTTTTATCGGCCTTTGCTGCAGGACTTAAACCTTTCTTTTCTAATTCAGATAAAACGAAGCTATCAATCTGATTTTCGGGCCATTTATCATTTTTCACTTGGGGAGCGGAATGTTGTTGAGGCTTTTGAAAAGCCCAATGCCCTTGATATTCGGCTCCATCTTCAATCCATTGCTTAATGATGGCAATTTCTTCCGCCTTCATTTCCTTTTTAATATCAGGTGGTGGCATGATATCATCTTCATCGTCACTGATCATGCGCAAATAAACATGACTGGCCATGGGATCGCCGGGCTTAATTGCCGTCTTGCCACGTCGCGTTCGGTAGGCACCCATTTCGCCTTCTGTGATATCCAGCCTTAACTTTTTCTCTCGACTCTCTTCATCGGGTCCATGACAATGAAAACAATACTTGGATAAAATAGGTCTTACATCGCGATTAAAACTAAGTTCTGCGCTCAATGAAGACGCCAGTAAAAAAACACTTAAAAACTTGTACATTTATTATTCCTGATAATTAACTTAATAATTACTACTCCCTTTTAAACGGATAAACTTGGACACACCCCCCAAACACTTGTATATTTTCAGCATAATGAGGTTTTTATGAACACAGATTTTTTCTCCCATGCTAAGCTTGACGACTTTATCCAAAATTTTTTCGATCAAGCTCCTGATCTTTTTGTCTTTGCTAAAGACAAGGACCTGCGCTTTACAATGATGAATAAAGCCTTGCTCAAGCAGCTAAACCTAAGCTCGGAAAGTGAAGTCCTCGGCAAAACGGATGCTGACTTTTTCAGCCCTCACCAAGCTGAGCTCTTCAATAATGAGGACCAAGAGCTTTTTCGAACTGAAAAACCCGTTCTCAATCGCACCTGGGCCATTGATAACCGCAGTGGCGGTGTCGACTGGTATATATCGAGCAAATATCCTCTGAATAATAAACTTAATGAATGCATCGGCTTAATCGGCGTCATGAGAAGCACCAATAAAGTGGGCGCCTACCTCTCGCCCTACGCTCAGTTTTCACCTGTATTTAATCATATCAAGAAGAATATCTCACGACAAATCGAGATCGATGAACTCGCTCAAATCTGCAATCTTTCCATCAGCCAATTTGAACGAAGATTCAAAACAACTATGGGTAGCACGCCACTTAAATTCATCAATAAAATGCGCATAGATCGTGCCACAGAACTTTTAATCAAGACGCATGACACCCTCTCATCGATCTCCTATGATTGCGGATTTTTCGACCATAGCCACTTCACAAAAGTCTTTAAAAAAATTAAGGGTAAATCGCCTTCCCAATATCGTAAAGAATATCTTAAATGACTTTAAGTCATGCCTCTTAAGCTCTTTTAAAATGGGTAATTATCGCTATTTTTACCCATATCCCACTAATATGTCCTTGCATTACACACCTTAAGTCAATCTAAAATATCAGCAGCCTAAGCCCTAGTTAATACCGAAAAAACTATCTTTAAGCTAATATCCCCTGAACCACATTAGCTGGATTCACACCAGTGAGTTTCACGTCGAGTCCTTGGAAAGGGAAGGTAAGTTTGTGGTGATCTAAGCCGAGTTGCCAAAGCATGGTGGCGTGTAGGTCGCGAACGTGAACGGGCTTGTCGACCACATTATAACTAAAGTCATCGGTTTCGCCATAGCTAATACCAGCCTGTATACCACCCCCAGCAAGTAATGCCGAAAAGCAGCGTGGGTGGTGATCGCGCCCGTAATGATCTTTCGTTAATTTTCCCTGACCATAAGTTGTACGACCAAATTCACCTACCATCACAACTAAGGTATCTTCCAGTAAACCCAGTTGCTTTAAGTCTTTGATAAGACCTGCAGTGGGATGATCTACGTCACGACATTGACCATCCATGTGAGTTGGAAGGTTACTGTGATGATCCCAGCCACGGTGAAAGAGCTGAATAAAACGAACATCGCGTTCGGCCATTCTACGTGCTAAGAGACAGTTTCTCGCATAGGAACCCTGATTCATAACTTCCGGGCCATAGAGGTCGAGAGTCGCTTTTGACTCTTTACTGATATCAGTCAGTTCCGGTATAGAAGTCTGCATGCGGTAAGCCATTTCCTGCTGAGCCATAGTGGTTTCAATTTCCGGATCGTGAAGTTCATTAAAATGCTTTTTATTTAAGCGCCCTACTGTATCCAACATGCGCCTACGCACGGAAGGACTCACACCCTTCGGATTTGAAAGGAATAAAACAGGGTCGCCTTTACTCTGGAAAGATGTTCCTTGGTGCTTAGAAGGCAGACAGCCACTACCCCAGAGACGTGAATAAAGTGCCTGGACATTTGTCTTACCACTCCAGTAAGCCGATGGTAAAACAACGAAATCAGGAAGATCCTTATTCATCGTTCCCAGACCATAGCTAAGCCAGGAGCCCATGCTCGGATTACCGGGAAGTTCAGTTCCTGTACAAAACATGGTCTTACCAGGGTCGTGATTGATTGACTCGGTATACATCGATTTAACTAAGCAAAGATCATCCATTACCCCGCCCAAGTTCGGAAGTAACTCACTCATTTCGATGCCATTGGAGCCATAGCGATTAAATTTAAACTTAGAGGAGGCAATGATTTTTTTGGCATTCTTGGTCATGGCCGTAAAGCGCTGGTTGCCTATGACCGATGGAGGAAGTTCTTGACCTGCAAGTTTATATAAATCGGGTTTATAGTCAAAGAGGTCCAGCTGACTTTGGCCACCCGCCATAAAGAGCATTATAACACGCTTGGCTTTGGGCTTGTGATGAAGCCCTTTAACTCCAGCTGCTTGCAAGTTTTGAGGAAGCATACCACCGATAGCACCCATGCTCATGGCACCTAAAAAAGATCTACGTGAAAATTCTGGCATCTTCTTACTCCCTATTCTTTGTTATATCTAAATTGTAAAGGCTGTTGACCATCATGGTCCAGGCTGCGATTTCATCTTTATTTGCGGACTTGGCAAAACCTAAGTTTGTTGCCATTTCATTTGCGGATTTCGCATCGTCTTCATAAGACTTCTTGAGATCATTGATCAACGTAGTTAAAGCTTTAAGCTCATCACTATCTGCTACTTTGGAGGTAACGCGCTCGTAAGCATAAGCCAATCTTTCCTGATCAGAGCCAAATTGTTTAGCTAAAGCATTCTGAGCTAATTTAGAAGCCGCCTTGAGGTATTCGGGTTCATTAAGAAGAAGCAAAGCCTGAAGTGGTGTATTTGTACGCTCTCTGCGAGCGACGCAATACTCACGACTGGGCGCATTCATAATGGTCATTTGGGGTGGTGGCATGCCTCGACGCCAATAGGTGTAAACGGAACGGCGATAAATGGCATCTCCACCATCCGGCTTGAAGCGTTCATTACGCATACTCACGGCTGCCCATAAGCCATCGGGCTGAGGTGGCTTAACAGACTTGCCATACATTTGCGGATTCAGCAAACCACTGCTCACGAGAATATTATCGCGAATCATTTCTGCATCCATGCGGTAACGAGATCCACGAGCTAACAAACGGTTTTCAGGATCTTCCTTGTACTGTTTTTCATTGGCCAGAGAACTCTGCTGATAAGTGGCTGACATGACGATGCTTTTCATTAATTTCTTAATATCCCAGCCAGACTCTACAAATTGGATTGTCAGGTGATCCAATAATTCCGGATGACTTGGCGGTGTACCTTGAGCTCCAAAATCCTCTGAAGTTTTAACTAAGCCAACACCAAATATCTGCTGCCAGAAACGGTTAACTGCAACACGTGCCGTGAGTGGGTTATCTTTGGCCAGGAACCAATCAGCCAAATCCATGCGAGTCGTGAGTTCATTTTCTTTTTTAATCGAACCAAAGAACTCCGGAATATCGCGTTCAACGACTTCGCCTTTTTGATCGTATTCTCCGCGATTGAGCATGTAGGAGGGTTTAATTTTTTTGCTTTCCCTCATGACCATGGCGGAATTTAGCGTATGAAAAAGCACATTGTATTGATGTTCAGTTTTTTGCAGTTCTTTAATCTTATTCTGCATTGCTGTTTTCTTAGTTGCATCTTTTTCTCGTCTGACTCCTCGACGAAGTTTATTGAGCTCAGGAGCTACAGCATCATAAGCTTTTTTCAAACTTGCTAACTTTTTCTTTTCCTCATCGGTACCCAAAACGATGTAAGGTTCCTGCAAACCATTTTTTGGTCCACCAATCGTTTCCGGATTACCATCTAAATTATTAAAAAATGCGAACATCGCATAAAAGTCTTTCTGAGAAATAGGGTCAAATTTATGGTCGTGACAACGAGCACACTGCATGGTCAGCCCCATAAAGGCCGTACTTACCGCCGTGACCCGGTCAATGACATTCTTTGTATAACTCTCTTCAGGAAGCGCTGTCCCCTTATCGATAATCAAATGAAGACGATTAAAACCCGAAGCAATAAATTGATCATCAGTGGGCTTTTCATAGAGATCACCCGCAAGCTGATATTTTAAGAAATCATCGTAGCCCAAGTTTTCATTAAAAGCGCGGATTATCCAATCGCGATACGAGATGATATTGCGGTAAAAGTCCTTGTGCATACCATTGGTATCTGCCGCACGCACAAGATCCAACCAATAACGTGTCATGTGTTCACCATAGGCTGGGCGGCTCAATAAATCATCCACTAAATTTTCGTAAGCCTTTGGAGATTTATCATTAATAAATTTGTTAATCTCCTCAGGTGATGGAGGCAGACCAGTAAGGTCAAAACTTAAACGGCGCACTAAAGTTCTTCTCTCAGCTTCTTCACTGGGACTTAAATTATTTTCATCTAAGATAGCGAGGATATACTTGTCTATATCCGAGTTTCCCCAGTCAGTTTTTGGTTTGGCTGGACTTGTTTTTTTGGGGAGTTCAAAAGCCCAAAAACCTTCGTACTTGGCGCCCTCTTCGATCCATTGCTTGATGAGAGCTTTTTCTTCATCCGTGAGAGGCTTCTTATGGGAATCCAATGGTGGCATGATGTCATCTTCATCATCAGTAATGATGCGCTGCCATACTGTACTCTTTTCTAAGTCTCCTGGAACAATGCCAAACCTTCCTCGGCGTTCACGATAGGCTCCATCATCGCCTTCTGCGATATCGAGACGAAGTTTCTTTTTACGGTCGTGTTTATCCGGTCCATGACAGTGAAAACAACGATCCGATAAAATGGGTCGTATATCTTGATTAAAATCAATTTCTTTGGCGACAAGGCTGCTACAGGATAATGCAGTAACAAAGATGAGTCTTTTTAACATAGGTTTTGGGCTCCGATTATACGGTTATATAAAATCTCTTTGCTATATATCCCGTGTTTTTAAGAACGATTCCCACCTAGTGACTAAAAAAATATTATTTTTTTTGAATGCTTTGGTAATGGTTCTCTATTTCCTGGGCACTTAGGGAACGATTATAAAGCATTATTTCATCAACACTATCGATTAATTGCTAGGAATTATTATAAAAATTCATCCAAGTAAAAACAAGGAACATGTTCTTTTCTTTCATAGTTCCAATGATTTTTGATCAGCTCAATAAATCGTGAACCACGTGACCATGAACATCCGTTAATCGAAAACGACGTCCTTGAAATAGGTAAGTCAATTGTTCGTGATCTATCCCCAACTGATTAAGAATTGTGGCGTGCAAGTCGTGAACGGTAACTTCGTTTTCTGCCACGCTATAACAAAACTCATCTGTTTGACCGTAATTTAAGCCAGCCTTAAAGCCGCCACCTGCGACGAGCTTAGTAAAGCTCATGGCGTGATGATCTCGCCCATAAGATTTTTTTACTTTGCCATCTTGGCTAAAGGCTGTGCGTCCAAATTCGCCACCCCAAACAACAATCGTATCATCGAGTAAACCGCGCTGTTTTAAATCTGTGATTAGTGCTGCACTTGCCTGATCCACTTCTTTGCATCGTTTGGGCAAATGTTTTGGAAGATGAAAATGATGATCCCAACCTGAATGATACAGTTGTACATAGCGAACATCACGCTCCGCAAGACGACGTGCCATAAGGCAATTAAAAGCATAGGTCCCCGGCTTGCGGGCATCTTCACCATAGAGTTTAAAGGTGGATTCAGGTTCATTTGACAAATCACTTAAGTCGGGAATGGAACTTTGTAAGCGAAAAGCCATTTCGTATTGAGCAATGCGAGTATCGACTTCCGGATTTCGGCTTCTTTTCAATTCTTCCTGATTCAGTTCTTTAATTAAGTCGAGATGGGCTCTTTCATCTTTTAGAGATTTCCCAGATGGGTCATTGAGGTAAAGGACTGGATTCTTCCCCGAACGCATGCGCACACCTTGATACTTGCCGGGTAAAAAACCATTGCCCCACAAGCGGGAATTGAGGGGTTGCATATTCCCTAAATCACCTTTGGAGACCAACACCACAAAATCTGGTAAGTTTTTATTCATCGAACCAAGTCCATAACTCAACCATGAGCCCATACTTGGGCGTCCGGGCAAGTTATGTCCGGTCTGCATAAAAGTCATTGCCGGGTCGTGATTGACCGGTTTAGTACTCACACTGCGAATGGTACATACATCATCAGAGATTTTTGCCATATGAGGAAGTAGTTCACTCACCCAAGAGCCGCATTCGCCATGTTGTTTAAAGGAGTATTGGCTTTTTATAATTGGCTGAATTTTGCCTTTTTGAAAACCTGTGAGTTTTCCTTCTTTTTTTACGAACTTAAAAATATCCTGACCGTGAAACTTATTGAGCATGGGTTTGTGCTCAAACAAATCCATTTGCGACGGTCCCCCTGATTGAAAGAGGTAAATGACTCTTTTGGCTTTTGGTCTTATGCCATGATCTATGGGCAATTGACGATCATTGGCAAACAAATTCCCCAGAGCCATATATCCCAATCCACCGGCACTTAATTTGAGAGCTCGACGACGATTCATCTTCTGTAATTCTTCATTGAAATTCATCATCACTTCCTTGTAAGAGCTTCATTTAAATTTAAAATGGCATGACAGCAATCTGTTAAAGCAGCTAATTCAGCTGAATGTAAATTCGGGTCCAATAAACTTTCCCCCACAGACAATAATTTTTTCACAGCTTCGGGATGCTTCACATAATGCTCTTTTCTTCTTGCGTAATACTCCCCTATTAATTCCAACTCTTTCTTTTCTATGGGACGAGTTAAAACCTTTTGAAAAACCGTTTCTATAGCCTTGGGGTGACGGTAATAATCACTCGCCAGGTTTCTCGCAGCTTCAATAAAAATGGGCCCATGAAGAACCGCCAAGGCCTGAAGTGGTGTATTGGTCGACTCTCTCTTTACTGCGCATACATCGCGACTTGGTGCATCAAAAACAGCCATAGCAGGATGTAGAACTGCACGTCGCCAATAAGTGTAAAGACTCTTACGGTAGAGTTCTTCTCCCTTTGATTGCTCGTAGATCTCGGCATGGGATTTCGGCGCATTTAAATCTTCCCATACACCGTCGGGTTGATATGGTTTGACGCTTGGACCGCCAACTTTCGTATTCAGCAAACCACTCACAAATTAAGCTTGATCACGAATTTGCTCGGCCTCTAAACGAAAACTGGGGCCGCGAGCCAAAAAACGATTCTCTGCATCTTTAAAATCAGTTCTAAAATAAGAATCCTGACGATAAGTTGCGGAGAGAACAATCTTCTTAATTAAGTGATGCAAATCCCAATTATTTTCTCTAAAGTCCACAGCTAGCCAATCCAGCAATTCTTGATGGCTAGGTTCATCGCTTTGCAAGCCGAGATTATCCACACTTTTTACGATACCAAGGCCAAAAAACTGCTGCCAAATGCGGTTGACTGTGACTCGGGAAAACAAAGGGTTTTGCGCTGACTGCAACCATTTAGCCAAACCCAAGCGATTGTTCTGATAGTTCTCAAAAGAATTGAGCACCTCAGGTGTATCCGGCGTAACTTTTTTCCCGGGTTGATCATAGAGTCCCTGTTTGAGGATAAAGCTTTCACGTGGTTGATCCTTCATGATCATGACACGTAGATCTTTGCTATTATTCTGCTCTTTTAAATTAATATAGGGATGAGCTGCCTTTTCCTTTCGGCCGTTTTCACCCGGAGCGCCTTTTTCTGAACTATTGTTAAAAAAGGCATAAAGCGAGTAATAGTCCTTCATACTCAAAGGATCGTATTTGTGGTCGTGACAACTGGTGCACTCCATTGTTAAGCCCAGAAATAAAGTTCCTACTGTGTGAGTCTTATCTTTGGCGTAATCCACGCGGTACTCCTCCTCAATAATTCCGCCTTCAATTGAATAGCCGTGATTGCGTAAAAAGCCAGTGGCAATTAATTGATCTTGACTGGGTTTTGGCAAAAGATCCCCGGCCAATTGTTCTGTCACAAATTCATTCCAAGGCATGTTTTTCTGATAAGCTTTAATCACCCAATCGCGCCAAGGCCACATGGTTCTGGCGTTATCAAATTGATAGCCGTTGCTGTCGGCATAACGCGCGTTATCCATCCAAATATTGGCCATGCGCTCGGCGTAATGAACTGAATTTAAAAGACGGTCAACAACTTTTTTATAAGCATTGCTTGATTGATCTGAACGAAAGTTCTTAATATCTTGTAAGCTTGGTGGTAGAGCTGTTAGGTCTTGAGTAACTCTGCGCAGCCAAGCCACCTTGTTGAGCTCCGGATTAGGCGTCAGACCTTTATTTTCCAACTTTTCTAAAACAAAGGTATCAATTTCATTTATTACCCAGGACTTGTTTTCGACTTCGGGCAATTTAACTTTTTGGGGCGCCACAAAAGCCCAATGCTTATCATATTTTGCGCCCTGCGCAATCCAGTCGTATAAGAATTTTTTCTCTTTATCATTGAGGGATAAGTGAGAATCAATGGGGGGCATGATCTCATCTTCATCATCACTCATAATGCGTTCAATCAAAGAAGACTCATCGGGTTTACCCGGAATAATGGCATAACGTTCTGAACTCGATATGCTCCCCGGTGCTTTCCCCTGAGCTTTGCGTTTAGCTGCCCTGACTTGATACTTGACTTCACGCAAGTTGGCAAAAGCTCCTTCGGGAGTATCCAACCTCAAGCCCCCTTCCCACAACTCACCAAATTCACCGCCATCAGGCCCATGGCAAGCAATGCAGCGATCCGATAAAATAGGCTGAATATCTTTATTGAAACTTATTTCAGCACACAAACTTGTTGTGAATAATAGGAAGAACAAAATTTTTTGCATTAAAAGGAACCTTATTTAATCAATATAGATATAAGGCAATTATTGACTTCGTACTTGCACAAATTAACTTATTACTTGTATATTTTACGCATGACAAGATTTTTTTGAACAAAGATTAAGCTCAGCCTCCTAGCTATATATCTCGCACTTTTTAGAGCGATTCCCACATCGTGACTAAAAAATATTATTTTTTTTGAATGCTTTGGTAATGATTCTCTATTTCTTGGGCACTTAGAGGGCGATCATAAAGTGCGATTTCATCAACACTACCGTGTAATTGCCACGGCTGTTTATGATAATCCATCTGACCAACAAAAAACTGATAAGGCTTATCACCACTTCCTAGGTCATGTTCAACACTATTGGCCAATTGACCATTGACATAAATATCCAGGCTACTTTTATTTTTAATACAAACGAGATGGTACCACTGCTGCCCTTTATAGGCCTGATTGGCATAACAGTTGACTCCATAATTCCCCGATCTTGCAGGAAAGCGTGAAGCAAACCAAAAATCATAAGGACTGTGGCGATTAAATGACCTTTGAGGCGTTAGCCCAAAATAGGCCAAGTGCTTAACTGTTTGATTGTTTTTAGGTTTACCTAAGGCCACGAGTGATGCAAGCGCCATCATGCGTTTGGAGCGCTCGAGCGGCTTGACCCACATTTCAATAGAATGCCCTTGGCTATTGATGTTTTGAATGGGTTCTTCTACAACAAAAGAGCCCTTTGTACCTTTATCAAAAACTAAGGAACCCTTTTCTACTTTTGCTTCTCCCATGAGTGTCCCTGAATACGATGTGCTCATTTCGTTTGGAATGAGACCTTTATCTTCAGCATTAAAGCGCCAGTAAGCAATAGGATCTGAACTATGTACGGCATCAACATAAGCCTGGTTTATATGCAGCCAAGCTTCCGGGCTTTCCGCCATACGAATAAAGTTTTTTGTATCTTTAAGAGTTTTAAGAGTGCCACTCCTTGAGTCTATGCTTACAGCATCTTTAGCATAGAGATTGCTATGCTTTAGGGTGTTGCCATCAGGCCCCAACAAGGCACCAACGACTTCGCCTTCGTAAACAAATATTTTGCTTTCTCCCTGCTTATTGACATTGAGGGCAAACTCAGTACCTAAATCTGTAATAAGAGCTTTGGGTGCATCAATGGTAAAACCCTGTGCTGCTTCCGGAATACGAGCTGCCAACTGACCGTAACTTAGAGTGGCAGAATCCTGATCGTTCAATTTATATTCAGCGGGACCAACAAGTTTAATTTCCGCACCATTCTCATACTTTAGGTTGATCGACCCTTTCTGGATTATCAACACTTCTTTACCTATAGGGTCCCCCACCTTAGTCTCAGCTTTACTCCATTCTATATCCTCTGAAACTTTCAAAACATGCGCAAGAACAAGATCTGAATCAACATTGACAACTTGTTTGATTGGCTGGTCGCGGGGCACCAGGTAATTTATAGTAATAAAAGCAATAAGGAAGGCAGCTACAAGCTGAAAGAGCCTTAAGCTCTTTTTAAGACGATTAACCGTCTCAGGTAGATCTTCTTTGATTTGTGGCTTTGTCTCAGAATAATGACTTAGTAAACTCGAATCCTGATGCATCTCCATATCAATTTTAGTAATACTGAGATACATATCAAGAGCTTCGGGCGAGTGTTGAAGCAATTCATTAAGCTCATTCATTTCTTCGCTTGTGATATTTTCATCAATCAAAGCAGAAATGAGGTGCTGAGTACGTGTTTCGTTAAATTCCTTCATATTCCAGCCTCCTCCTGACGAGCTTTTTGCATACATTTGAAGAGCTTAAAGCGAATGCGCTCAAAAGCACGATAAATTTTCTTTCCTTTTTCACCAAAGTGATCGTTAATACTTTTGATGGTCATCTTTTGATTATAGTGCATATCGACCAGCTCTTTTTCATTAAGTTCGAGCTGATTTGTACAAAACTTCAGAAAGTACTTCTGATCATTATTCTCACTTAAGTTATCTTCACATTCTTTAGCAATAAGTTCCAGCGTTGTCTTACAAAGGCGATCAGCTTTCTTTTGCCGATCGCGAAATTTCATCACTTCGAAATAAGCGAATCGCAGCGCCCAGTAAATAAAGGCCTGCCTGGGGTCGTAACTCTCAAATTTCCGCCAAAGAGCTGAAGAAGTTTCCTGAAGAATATCTTCCGTATCAGCATTGTTGTGACAAAGCGAATAAATATACTGCCTTAAATCTGATCTGTTTTGATCCAGTAGAAGGGCAAACTTGTCATGCTGATTGTTCATAAAACTATTCTTTGGTTTTTCATTAATTTAATAATAAAGCTTTCACTTAAATATCCCTGTATTTTAAAAGCTTTTCCCACCAAAACCTGAAAAAAGTTATTATTTTTTCACCTGATTTGAATTCAATACATATAAACAGTTCAAATTTAAACCTTAATTATCATGCTTAAAATCGCATTTAAAGTCAGATCGACTATTTAATCTATCTGTAAATTAAAAAGTAGAATAAAGCGACAAGTACTTTCTCGACCGTCTTTTTAAAACTACGACAATGGTCATTAGCTTTTGTCTCCTGACCTTTAACTCACCCCTCCCCTTTCTACCCTGTGCCCTAGCTAATCGCGCTACATTCAGTTCACGCTTGATGACTTCATCGTCATGCCCAGTCTTATTCAATCAAAGTTTGGGCAGTTCTTTTTGCAAAAAAAGTGAAAGCCACGAGGATAAATTTGTCCGCATTAATTATACATATAAGATTTACAAAAAAGATTATACCCTAAACTAAAAGTGTTTATATCGCTTTTGTAGCAACTCCAAGATGTGATGGTTTACGTCCCAGAGGTTTGTTATTGGTTCGTTGCTTAGGGGAAGTGTGGGCATATAACCCGCAGGTCCAAATTCTGGACAAATGTAAAAATTATCGACGCGACGCTTTTTATTAAGGTCGACAATATGATCCCACCAAGTAAAATGAGCTTCCATTGCATTTTTGTTGTGAGGGCAGCGAGGGTCATTAATTTGTGGCCCCTGTTCATGCCCTACTCTTGCATGAATATAATCGCAGCGCTCCATGGTCTTCTCCAATCGCTCCTGCTGATTTTGTAAGAGTGATTCGTGAACACAGCACCAATGAGAAAAGTCGGCATTGAGACGTAATTCTGGAATCTCTTCCATCATTTCGAGAGTTGTGTTAATAGAGAAGCTAAAGCGACCGCGATGAACTTCATGAACGACTTTTAAGTCAATTGCATCTGCATAAGCATTAATCTCACGAATGATTTTTGCGTTTTCCGCAAGAGTGAAGTAATCTTTCCCTGTATGCGGATTCACAAAAATTGCATTGAGTTCTTTGTGATTATCTAGTTGTTCTTTGGAGTAATCAATATGATCTTGAACTGTCGCTGTAGTTCTAAATAAATCCGAATGCTGCTGCCCTATAAACTCAAGTTCATATTTATTTAGAAGTTCTTTCATTTCGGCACGTTCATCTGCCTCAAAAGAAGCGCGAACTTCTATGGCGTCAAAACCGCCCTCTTTTATCTTCTTTAAGTTTGCTTCAAGGGAATGTTCGGCCATTCCCCATAAACCACGTACAAATTTAAATTTCATTATTCCCTTCTTGTATTCGTCATTAGCTATCATCAAAGGAAAAAAGAAGGTAATTTCTCTCAGAACTAAAAATAAGTCGGAAGTCGGAAGTCGGAAGCCGAAAGGCTTGCTAAAGAATATATTGAACCATCTCAATCAAACAATGAAGTTGAAGCAGCTAAATTTACGGCCAAAGCAAAAGGCTTATTGGATGAAGAACGTATTACTTTGGAACATACTTGGGGATTTTACCTGAACTCTGGTAAAAGAAAGAAACCTGGAGTTTAACTCTTAGTGTTTACAAAGCATATTGGATAAAAACTGGTCTCAGGCAATGGGTGTCAGCCTACTTCAACGCGCTTTATTTCAGAATGTAAGTCCTTGGGTATTCAACAGATTTTTACTTCCTATAATAACCCTAAAGGGAATGCGGATACTGAAAGAGTAATCCATACCATTAAAGAGGATTAATTTTGGCCTCGAGAATGGAATGAATTTATGAGTTGAAAGAAAACTCACTAAGTTGACCCCATATGATTATGAAACTTGGTTCAATGCGAGTTTAGTTTCATGATCACCTTAAAACAACAAGTTGCGACTCTTAACTCTCACTATGTAATGTTACCCCTTGAAAAAAGGGGGCATTACAAATTCTATATCCTCTTTGCTACTTGAGCAAAAAAGCTCGATGAATTAAGCTATTATTAGATCATTTATCTTTCTGCGTTAAACTTACTAAGTAAAGCATCACTTGGATTAGATTCACCAAGAGTTGACCTTGCATTCATATAATGAACTGAACCATCTGTCATGGCCATATTCACTTTGCCATTTCCATCATGACCCATAAAGATTTCAGGATATAGATATGAATAAGTAATAAAAGTATCATAATATTCTTTTGAATATATCCCCTCATTGTAATTTAAAACCCTTCCTACAAGCATCATATCTGCTGCCGTTGGAGCACCTCCCCACTTTTCAGTAAATAAAATAGTACCACTAGGACTCACAATATGAGTCAGTTTACGACTAAATATAGTGGTATCCGTGGCCGCATTTAAAAAAACCCCAGGGTGACGGCTATCATTTTTTATATATCTATTTGCTGCATAGGTCTTTTTTCTAAAACGTGCATCATCAACACAACTTCTCTTAGTTTCATCTGTGGGACATAAAAAAACCTGTGTTGAAATACTTTCATATTCACCTGTAAACAAAAACCCATCCGGGTATTCTCTTCCACTCAAGTAAGTGCCTATTTGAGTATCCCAACTGTCTTTATTTGCGACGGGACGATTTATGTAAGTACCACCTACCCAAGCACCCGAATATGACGTTGGGAAACGATTATCATTATCCTCACAAAAAGCGAATAAGGCTATTCCTATTTGTCTTTCATTATTCCCACAAAGAGCAAGGCGTGCCTTTTCTCGTGATTTACTCAAGACAGGAATAAGTATGGATACTAGAATACCAATAATCGCAATTATAACCATCAACTCAAGTAATGTGAATTTTTTCTTAAGTTTAATTTTCATTTCACCCTCAACATTAATTAGTCTTTATAGTCATATACCGGAGGTTTTTTACTTTTGGATGTAGGAAAATTAAATAAATGAGCCTTTTGCAAAAATCTGATTTCTGATTGATAAGTTCACGTACTTTTAAAAAACCTGCTCACACATTAGTTTTACAAACAATTTTGTACAAGTATGTCTAATTGTGACACAATGCTATCATGACGTTTTGTTTTGAGATATGTTTTAAAACGAATTTAAAGAACTGATTGGCGGTAATGGCAATGAATCCAAACATTTAGTGCGCCAAAACTGTCCGGTGTTCTTTAACTCTGATGGTTTTTCCACCATAGCACTCCTTGAGATAAGAATAACTCTTTCAACGCTTGAGCGTTCATTGTATCGCCTTTTTTCTAAAGGCTCAAGCGGTAGAGTCTCGAATTACGTGGCCGATAATTTGATCTGAACAATTTGTGACAACCATCTTCTCATGAACCTTTTGACAAAGTTATGTACTCGCTATGTCTGCGAAGACACGTGAAAACTTACTTTCCTGTGGGGGTGCTTTACTTAAATTCCCAGCCACACAAACGTCGAAGTGTCGGTGCTGATCCAAGATAGGTAATTAAACTACAGCTGTTATCCAAGTTGTACACAGCTTTAGCTACCAAGGCTTTCAAGGTGCTTAAACGATCTTTTAACATACGTCCTATTAAAAATAGCCGTATTTAAATATAGAACAAACATCCAATTGTTATTAAAACTGAGTATATGATATAAAACAGATAGAGGAAATTATTAATGAAGATACCTAAAAAATTACTCAGTTTTATCGGCCTTGGGGTTTGTACCTTGTGCCCCCCTGAACTGAACGCACAGGCTGACCCACTTTTTAACCCTAAGCATCTTAACTTTGAAAGTTACAAAGATATTGGCTATAATCAAAAATATCGTCCACAGTATCATTTCACTTCACGTAAAAACTGGCTCAATGACCCCAATGGCTTGATCTACTATGCAGGCGAATATCACATGTTTTTTCAGCATCACGCACTCAAAAATGCTAATGGTACAAAATCATGGGGCCATGCAGTAAGTAGCGATATGATACACTGGACACAACTCGAACACGCCATCGTACCCTATAAAATTCCCAATGAACACATTAGCGCAGAATTTGCCAAAAAATGGGATGGTGAAGTGGCTATTTGGTCGGGAACCACAGTTATTGACCACAAGAATATACTTGGTAAACAAATAGGCAACATAAAAACTATGGTGGCCTACTTTACCGCTACGGCACGTCCAGAATTCTTTCAGGCAGCAGCTTATAGCACCGATAAGGGACGCACATTCAAATTGCTCAAGGATGGTGGTGTCATTCTTCCTAATCAAGGTTTACTCAAGGGAGAACGCGACCCCAAAGTTTTTTGGCATGAAGCAAGCCAGAAGTATGTCATGCTCATTTGGATAAAGGCAGGTGAATGGGGCAATAAAGACAAGCTCTCGGGGGTGCGATTTTTTACTTCAGAAAACCTACTCGATTGGAAGGCCACTAGTTCTTTAGATCGCAAATGGTTTGCGGAATGCATGGACATAGTAGAGATCCCTGTAGATGACGATATCAATAATAAAAAATGGGTTTTGTATGACGCCAGTTTCGATTACGAAATCGGCGATTTCGATGGCGATAAATTCAAGTCTGATAAGGTGACCTTAAAAGGTGATTACGGTTTCCATTATTACGCTGCACAAACCTTCAACAATAGTCCCGATGGACGTAGTATTATGATTGGATGGCTCAATGATCGCAAACACTCTCCATTTGTAGAATCAAAAATGCCTTTTGACCAGCAGATGTCGATTCCGACAAAGATGACTCTGAGAACAACCCCCGAGGGTATTCGCCTATTTCGTTGGCCAGTAAAAGAGCTTGAGAGCCTTTATATAAAAAGTACCCGTTTTGAATCTACCACACTTAAGGCACTTAATACTCAACTCAAAAAGCTCAATTCCGATCTAATCGACTGCACCGTTGAACTACAGCCAAGGGCTGATTTGGAATTCAACTTCCGCGGCATTAAAGTGAAATATGATCACAAGAGTCAAACTCTACAGCCCATAAAAATACTTAAAAAGAATCATAAAAGTCGTAGACTTCCCGCAGCGCTCTCAGGTGGTAAACTTAAACTGCGTGTACTCATTGACCAGGCTTCCATCGAGATTTTTGTCAACGAGGGCTCGCATGTCGGAACCTATCTAGGATTGACTCAAGAGAATAACAAAACAGTGCAACTCTCGGGTCATAATGACACTGTTATCAACGCTTTCACTTTCCATCAGCTCAAATCTGTTTGGCATCAATAAGGCTCACTAATGGCCTCATTCTCAACAAGCAAAACAATCTAAAAATTTAGTTTTTAAAATAAACACTAGCTGATTAATCAAGATTAATTATACCTAGAACATAGCGCTATTTTAGCCAAGGAAAAAAATATGACCCCTATAAAACACTATAAAGCCCTGCTGATTTTATTATTTTTTACACTGATGACGAATAGCTTATTTGCGGCGGAGACGAATTATCCCAAGTTTCGTCAAGAAGTAAAAGTTACGGGAAAAAATATGCTTATACCGGTAATTCTCCCCAATAGAAGCCTAGCAAAAGAAGCACAGCAAAAACAATTCCGCAAAATTCAGTTAAGCGTGTTTGTCGATGGTCAAATACTCCATAGACAATACTTGACTTTGCCGCTCAATCCGGAAAAAGATGCTTTTACCTGGGGTTATCTTGACATGAGTGAGTATGTCGGGAAGACCGCTATCCTCGCTTGCAACAGTGAAGGAGAACAGGAATTATTAAAATTTATTAAATTCAGTGATCAACAAGGTGAATTTAAAGAGCCACTCTACTCGGAAGTCGGTCGCCCACAATTCCATTTCACACCTAAGCACATGTGGAACAACGACCCTAATGGCTTGTACTATCTTGACGGCCTGTACCATATGTCTTTTCAAAATAGTGCCATAAACATGGGCTGGGGAAATATGTATTGGGGTCATGCGGTCAGTAAGGATCTTCTGCACTGGGAAGAAAGTAGTGAATGGCCACGAGTCTTACGATCCGGTGGACGCGGCCATAAAAACCGTCATCCCTCGATGGCGCTTGGTGAATGCTTTTCTGGTGGCGCTGCGGTTGATGTAAAAAATGTTCTCGGCCTGCAAAAATCAGGTGGCCCGCAAACAGTTATCATTGCCTATACAGATACTCAACTCGGTGAATGTATTGCCATTTCAACTGATGGTGGCAAACGCTTCGTCACTCAGGCAGAGACGAACCCCGCTTTTGTACACCCATCGCCAAAAACGATTCCTGAAAGATTCAAAAAATTCTACCGCCATGCCGGTAAAAGTCATGGTCGCGACCCGAAGCCCTTCTGGCATGAGCCGACCGAAAGTTGGGTCATGGTGAGCTACCTCATGGGCCTTGATCCCACCATGGCCTCGGGTCATATGGTCTTTTATACGAGCAAGGATTTAAAAAGTTGGGAATTCGCCTCCAAGACCGAAAAATACTTCCCAGAAGACTATGAAGAAAAGAAAAAGCGCAGTGACTGGAGCATAAAAGATTTTCATGAATGCCCTGACTTTTTTCAACTGCCGGTAGATGGTGATGAAAACAAGATGAAGTGGGTCCTCATTGGTGGCATGATGAAGTATCAAGTCGGCGATTTTGATGGCAAAACTTTTACTCCAGATGAAAAGACATATCATCAGGGGATGTTTGGTGACATGAAAGCCGGCCAGGCATTTTCAAATGCTCCTAATGGTCGTGCTATTTACCTTATGTGGTCACGTATCCGTCCCCACTTGAGCAAGCCACGCCCGCCATTTCAGCAGGGTATGACCCTACCAGTTGAATTTAAATTAATGAGTACCGCGGCAGGTTTAAGACTTAGCTACCACCCCATCAAAGAGATGAAAAACATAAAAGGCAAAGAGCTTTTTTCCATTAAAAATCAACAAGTAACTTCAGGTAATGACTTGGTTTTCGATCCACTAATGGACACCATTGAGGTAGAACTAATTGCAAGGGCCTCTGCTAAGACAGATCTAATAATAGTCAAATTTGGCGCTTCTGAAGTGAAATATGAAATCAATTCAGGTAAAGTCAAAGGAGCAAAAATCATGCGCGCACCCAAAGCGGGCGAGAAATTTACCATGCGATTTATTATTGATAAAGCTCAGTGGAACTTATTTTTCAATGAAGGCCTGAGCTATCAGCACTATGCGCGCATGGATCCGGGTAAAGCCCTCAAACAATTCAGGATTTCAACCGCGCCTGGCGGCTCAGTTAAAATTGATAGCCTTAAGGTTTATGAGCTTAAATCCATTTGGAATAAGTAAGCAGTACATCAAATTCCTGATACCTCTGATCATAACTATAAATTTAAAGGATAGCACGACAGCATTAGCTGATTAGATGCTTATTAAATATATGAAATCCATACATATTTATTCATTGCTAAGTCTACTTATAGCATTTAGTTGCTCTGCTTTAGCGGCAACGGAAAATCAATACGATAATTTTCACACCTACAAAGATACGGATTACCAACAAGCATATCGACCAAAATTTCATTTCACTTCTAAGAAAAACTGGATTAATGACCCTAATGGCATGCTCTATTACGACGGTGAATATCATCTCTTTTTTCAGCATAATCCGCTAGGAACCGGCTGGGGGAACATGGCCTGGGGTCACGCCGTAAGTAAAGATATGGTTCACTGGGAACAGCTGCCCCACGCCATAACGCCCTATGGTAGTGGCTATATATTTTCAGGTACAGGTGTGGTAGACCACAATAATTCACTAGGCAAACAGGTGAAGAATACAAAAACACTTGTTCTTATGTATTCTTACGCCTTAGATACTCGCCCAAATTTTGGCGCACTCACCCCGCCTAAAGAAACAGCCTACTACCAGGGCATAGCTTATAGTACTGATCGAGGAAGGACCTTTGAACTACTCAATGATGGAGCTCCTATCATCCCCTTCCAGGGACGTGATGTAGATCCTAAAGGGACTCAACGAGATCCCAAACTGTTTTGGCACCAAGAAAGTCAAAAGTGGGTCACTCTACTTTGGCTTGGCGAAAGCAGTGGTGGGAAAATCAGAGTTTTTAGTTCTGATAATCTTGTCGATTGGGAATTTGAAACAGACATGACACGAAAGTGGGCTCATGAATGCTTTGACCTTTTAAAACTTCCTATACTCAACGCCGACGGTTCAATGCCTGATGAAGTTCAATACAAATGGTTGATGTACGACGGCAGCTTCGATTACGAAATTGGACATTTTGATGGTAAGAACTTCAAGGCTGAACAAAAAGTGAAAAATCACAAACTTGGTCATTGGAACGCAGCCCAAACTTTCAATAATAGCCCTGATGGACGTGCCGTTATTATAGGCTGGTTAAAAAATTCTGACTTCTGGCGCTATAAAATGCCTTTTACAGAACAGCTCTCTTTTCCCGCCACCCTGGAGTTAAGAAAAGTCGGTAATGAAATACTGCTTTATCGCTGGCCCGTTAAGGAAATCTCATCCTTATACACTCAAAGCTGGAAACTCAATTCTGCCAAAACTCTGATGCAAGCCAACAGCTTCCTAAAAAAGATCTCGCCGGAGTGTTTTGACATGACGCTATCTATTAGCGCTAAGGAAAACTTCTCGCTCATTATCAGAGGTAGTATTTTAAGTTATAACCACTCAAAAAACCAGTTGAATTTTATAAGTCAAAAGAACCAGATAAAAAAGCTTGATTGGGATAAGCTCCGCCCCGAAGCTCAAAAGAATCGTAAGAATTGGCAATTACGTCCAGACCAATTCACTTTCTCGAATGTTAAAAATACAAGCGCCAATATAGGAATGAGAATTTTAGTAGATCGCGGTTCCTTTGAAATCTTCTTCAATCAAGGACAACAAGTTCTTACGCATTCAGAAATTTCTGACTTAAATAATAAAAACATTCAATTCAAAGGCGAATCAAGCATAATCAGTTCACTGACTATCCACGAAATAAAAAGCTCATGGGAATAACGCAACCAAACTTATGACTCAAGGGTTAAGAAGAAATCTAAACCCGCAATATTTTAGTACTAAGACAGATATGCTTGTTTGATTAAAAGACTAGATTCTAAGCTCTAGCTTTAGAGTGGTGCTTGAACTTAGAGTCTTATAATAATCAGACATTTTATCTACTCGAAAAGACACTAATTACGCGCGGTTCCGAACTTAAAACCATGCTTAACTTAGTTACTTGTGGCACATAAGCTTTTTAGCGAAATAAGTTAGCTTTGCTATTTTTCAAAAAGATCTTTCACTAATTTGGTTTGGCTTTTAAGTACATTGCCCTTGAACAGGACCTTTGAGCATGGCATATCAATGTTTTTCTCTCGATTACCAATAAGTCCAATATCAGCAAGCTTACTTGTCTCAATTCTATTACCTTTAATATACACATCTCGGCACCAATTAAGCTCAATGCCATATCGCATCGATCCAGATATGATATTATCAATAATGTCAACGTGCATCGTTGGACCATACTTATCTTTAGGGAGAGGTGATTTTTTATTAGGGCGTTCTACGTTGGGTGCGGCTAGCCGGATACCATTCCAATAGGAATTCTTAATTGTATTACCCTTTATCAAGCAATGGTAGCCCTGACTTAATGCGCCACCAAAATAAATCCCATACTGATCCTCTCGTTTCTGATTTGCTCTTCCTGACCCCTCAATATAATTCTCTATAATATACATATGGTTCTGGCCATCAGCGATTTCAACACCTCCAGTCCTAGCATTTAATATCTTATTTTTTATAATGAGATTCTTTTCACCTGTGTTTAAATTTCCGTGTGAGTCAAAAGCTACTCCATGAGCAAAATCCCCGCCTGGAAGAAGCCCCGTATCTTTAATGATATTCTCGGATACTTCACTAAAACTTCCTCCATTGGCGAAGATGATTCCATGCGTGGTTGTGCGTTCTACTGCATTTTTTGTTATAAGAGCATTACTGACTCCGTCAAACATCGCGATCCCTGCCCTACCTGTATTTTGTATGTCACAGTCTTCAATTAAAACATATTTACTTTTCGAACCCTTACACAAGATCCCACAAGCACCTACCTCCCTAATAATAACCTTACTGATATTTACTCTGGTAGAGTCATTTACGCTCATTATTCCATTTGTCTTACATTTTCCAATGCCACCACCCACAATAGTAAAGTTAGAGATAACAACACTATCGACGCCGTCGAGGACGATAGCCGCAGGCAGAGTCAATGTTGGTATCAAAGTGACACGCCCCTCTCCTCTTAGCACTTGGTTCTGACGAGGTTTAAGTGGCTGATCTAAAATGTACTCCCCAGATTTCAAGACAAAATCAACGCTATTACCTTTGTTTTCTATTGCTAATCGGTTAAAGAGTTGTCCCATACTTTTTCCAGTTAGAATCATCTTGCCTGATTTTGAATTAGCACTAAAGCCACTTGCTGTCCCGGATAGATAAATCTCTCTTCTAATTCTATCCTTAAACCCCTTTTTCACTCGAGACTGAATATAGGCTTTATAAGATGTCGGAGCTTTAAGTCTTCCTTGTATATATGAGATTTCATAAGGTTTAAATGGTTCTCCAGCCTGTATAAAAAAGTCTCCGATGAACAGGAAAACTAACATAGAAATTCGCATCATTTCACTCCCTCTATGAAGATCATAGATAGATACTGTTTTAAGGTGTAATATTGATATTTTTTAAGTAGTTGAATACTCATGAAAGTTTCTAGCCTTTTATATTTTGTTTTGCTAAATAAAAACTGCCCATTGCCTTGGCATGGTAGTTTTTATGATTCTCTTAATTAATATAAAACTACCGCGGTGTTAATTGTTTAAACGGATTTGAATATATTGTGAAGTTCATTGTTACTGTCGCCAAATTTCTGAGCGTTTATACCGAAGTGTTTTATGGTACTAAGCCATAGGTTGCCAAGGGGAGTAACATTCTCTTTATAAGTGTAGTGTTTACCTTGTTGTATGCCTTCTCCACCGCCCCCAGCCATTATCATAGGAATGTTTTTGACTACATGATGAACTCTTATGCCAGTTCCAAAAAATATAAGCGTATTATCTAGCAAACTTGAACCATCAATTTCTTTAGTGTTCTTTAATTGCCTAATGAGATATGCCAATAATTCCGCCAATTTTTTATCGCGATCAATCTGACATTGTAAATCTTGACTATGTCTGGCCCAATGACTCATGGCATGAGTATTTTGTTGATAGCCCATCTGCTGCAATAAACCAATTGATGACATTCTATAGCTAATGACACGAGTTAAATCCGTACGAAAAATTTCAGTCATCAGATCAAAAGATGTTTTGATCTTCTCTTCTTCATTTAGTGCGCCTGAAGGGATCTGAAATTTTGTTTTTGGAAAAGGTCTACCTGCCCAGGCCATATCTTTTTGAATTCTTTTTTCAATACTTCTCAAACTATCTGTAAACTGTGAAAGTCTCTCTTTATCCTCTTTTGAAATAACCCTGGCCAATGATTTGGTCCCTCCATTCGAGAGGACTAATAAACTTCTATGCTTACTAAGCTGCTTTCTTCTTTCACTCACTGTAAGGTCTGGGTCGCCAAATGATCTTTTATATATATCACTTAAACTATTCAAACCATTTAAGAACTCTCCATTTTCATTACAAGACATCGAGGTTCCACCTCCCCAACCATCATGATTACCTGTTCTACCATTGATCTGCATTGAACTTATGCGGGTGTACTTACCCACTTTTTTGGCAATCACTTGATCTACCGATACGGTATTGGTAAAAGACCTCAAAGGGTTTGAATCGACATTAGCACATGTCAAAAATGTATCGCAACCAGCATGAGGTCTTCTTGCATGAATCGGCGATAAATTACTTATGAAAGATACATCATTTTTATAGTTCGCTAAACCTTGTAGACTTGAACTTAGTTCGAAATCTTTAACCTTTTCCTGACTACTGCAATGCCATTTGTGTTGGACATTATTTGGAAACCATCCCTGATCATAATGCCCATAACCGTAAGCAATAAAGATGACTCTTTTAGGTGGGGTTAGAGATTTAGCTAAGGCACTACTCTCAAAAATAGGAAGTAGAGCTCCTAGGCCCGCTGCTTTTATTAAACTTCTTCTATTAATACTTGATGAAAGGCTCATAATTCAGGATCCTCTAAAAGTTTTAGATGCCACTATCGACTTGATAATATTGCGAATTTTAAAGTTTGAAGATTTATTCGCATTATAAATCGCATCAATTTCAGCTTGGTCGACAATGCTGATTGGTCGATGAATCGCGTAGCTCATTAATGCTTTTATAAAACCTTTGACAAATTGTTCTTCTCGACTCACAAGATACTTTTTCAAATCTTTCACACCATCGAGTTCAAGGCCTGAAGGAAGCTTACTTTTGACATTGATTTCCTCTCCTTGCCAAGAACCATAATGATCAAAACCCTCAAGAACAAAACCCAGTGGATCAAAGCTCCGGTGACAAGAGTTACACTGAGCCTGTTTTGTATGAAAAAACATAAGCTCTCGACTATTAGATAGATTAAGTTTTTTCAAAGCAAATCTTTCTTCTATTGTTTTTTTGATTGACGCGGTTAAATCTGGTACATTAGGTGGTGCAGGTGCAGGTGGATTAAAGAGTAAATTCCTCATAATGTAAACTCCACGCTCTACAGGTGAAGTCCTATTCCCTCGTGAAGTCATCATGAGAAATGATGCATGGCTTGAGATACCTCCCCGTGGATTAGATTTCACTAAAGGTCGAGCGGAAAAGCCTTTTTTATTTGAAATTGGTAAACCATAGTATTTTGCTAACGTATTGTTTATATAGTAATAGTCCGGATTCAGTAAATCTGTTATTGGACGGTTATTTTTAATAATAAATCTCATCGCTTCTGTTGATTCACGCAGCATAGAAAACTTCTTTCGTGGCCACTTTATGAGATTCGTTCTTTGTGCGTGAATCGTAGGATTCAAAGCTATAAAGCGGGAGAGTTCTAACCACTGAAAAACAAAGGAATCAATAAAAGGCAAGATTTTTTCTGAGTCCAGTATTCTGTCACATTCTTTAAAGACGGCTCTCTTACTTAGACTCTGGTTTGCGGCCACCATTTTTTGAAGTTGTAAATCAGGTTGAGAACTTAGCAAAAAGTAAGAAAGCTTATTCACAAAGCTCAATGCCGTTAAGTTTTTATTACTTTTATTAAGTTCGGGTACGATATAGATGAACTCTGGAGAAGAGAGTATCGCTGCCAGCACATCGACAAGTGCATCCTGAGGATCTGCCTCTAATTTAGATTGGCTGAGTAAATGATCTTTTATTTGCTCAAGTTGTGCGAAACTTATATTGCGACCTCGGTATGCTTTAAAAGCAAAGTCTTTAACGATTTTAACGGCCTTTGCTATATCCCATTCACTATACTGACTCAATAGTTCTATTTCTGCTTGAGCTAGATATTGTGACTTCAGTGGACCTTCAAGCTCAATCCAATCTATCCATATTTCCGCATCGCTATCAATCCTTAATTCACGGCCACTACTCTGCCCCCCAAAATTCCAGTTAAAAAATAAAACCTCAGGATTTTTTACTGTGCCTGTTACTTCTTGATAATAGTTTTCATAAGGTTGAAATTCTGGATTAATTAATTGTTTATGAGATGCGGTACTTATAAATGATTGTTGATCTGGCTTAGTATGTATGGTTCCACAACGGATTTTAAGTCGGTATCGACCTTCTTTCATTTTATCAAAATTGTAAATATTCTTGCCTAACAAGGTCATAATAGGAGTGCTTTTAGAATAAATCGCTCCTGTTTTAAAGAGTGGATTATTAATATTCTGCTTGGCAAACTCAAGCTCATTTCCTAGACTTTTTATGAGGTTGTTTAAATTTCCCCGTCGCTGAGTAACTGTTTCCGTCTCCAGTTTTTTTGTATTCTTAATTATTAAGCCTGGCCATTGATTAATCTTCTTTTGAAAATCTTTAATCTTGTTAGTTTCTGATTCATACTTGATTTTAATGACCTTACTATTTTTTTCCCTTAGCAATGCTTTTTCCAAATGGGCTTTGGCAACATTAAAGGATGCTTGCCAATGAACTTCACTAAACAGCTGATCTTGAGCTAATGTATCGAATCGACTGATTTCTGGTGCATCGGGAATAGAACCTAGACTTGTATTAACACCTAAAAGGTTACGATAAGTTAGTTTCAATTCTCTTTTATTTAAAAATCGTATGGGCGGATTAAGACCTCTATTTTGAGTATAATCTTTTGCTTTACTAATCGTTTGTGTCAGTTCATCTATAAAGTTGGTCAACTCTTCATGTGGTATATCCGGCTCATCTTCTGGTGGCATTTCGCTTAAATTAACGGTATCCAAAATATCTTGTAACAATTGAATGCTATGAGCTTTATTCAGTACATCTGGAAGTTTATCAAAGCGTTGGTCACCTTTTTGTTTTATTTCTCCATGGCAGTCCTGGCAACGTTTTTTAATAAAGTGCTTTATTGAACTTGAGAGCTTTATTGTTGACTGATCTTTTACTTGTATACTTGATACTTCAGATGAACTTATCAGATCAATCTCTTCTATTCTTGAGGGCTCTGATGAACTTATCAGTTCAATCTCTTTTATTCTTGAGGGCTCTGATGAACTTATCAGATCAATCTCTTCTATTCTTGAGGGCTCTGATGAACTTATCAGTTCAATCTCTTCTATTCTTGAGGGCTTCAATTGAATATCTACTTCAGCTTTCACGACATGTTCTTCATCAAAAACAGCTTTTCCTGAAAAACTTACTTCTAAGGGTTTACGTTCTAAAGGGGTTTTTAATCGTAGTATTAACAAAATACTTGTAGCAGCTAAAATCAGTGTTAATAAAATTGAGATTATTACTACATTATTTTTTTGTTTATTCTTTCTTTTTCGCTTACTACTCGTCTTCGAAACTTTGAAACTACTTTTCTTAGTCTTTTTTTGACTTAGAACAGTCGCTTGATCTTTATTTAATGATTCAGAATTTTTATCTAATACTGCTTGTTTCGTATCACATTGATCACAACGAACATGAACTCCCACTATTTCTTTAGGAGCTTCAAGTTCAATTCCACAACCGACACAGTTAAATCGTATTCTATCATCCATAAAATCTATAACCGTAAAAACCTATTATTAAATACTCTCTATACTCTGCTAGTTTTATCGTTTGCCTTTTGTATACGAGTTAAGTTCTAAGTCTTTTTATTATGAAACTGACTACTATATCAAAAATCGTTTATTCCATATACTGGGAGATACTTATTTTTGGATGTATCACATACTTATTTAATACAAAATATGCCGCAAACACTTATTTATTTAAATGTAAATCCATCGCCACCGCTCCAAGAAGGGCTAGGTTTATCCCATGCGACCCATTTAGGATTATAATAAAACTTAGCCCAATTCAATGTGGAGGTGTGACCATCTGCAAATAACAAATTAGTCTTCGCACCTACATGTCTAATTTCAACAGTACTTACACTGGTCTCAAAAAAATTAGGCCGTTCTTCAGACTCACAAAGCACCGCTGTTTCTGCGGTATTTGATAAATCTGTAATGCTGATACTTGGGACTTCCTCTGTTTCTGACGTTGGATACCCCTGAAGGTAACTATTGAACGCATAGTTTCTATAATACGAGAGTTTATCTTCTGATTCGAGACTTTCTGGACAGATAAAAACATCGTGATTTTTTAGATACCCATCATCAAGTTTGACTTGATATTCACCAAATAATTTCATGTGAAATGAACCATCTTCATAATAATTCCAGCCTTTAAAGCCCGTTCTTCCTAAACCTAGAATCGTATGATTCGACACAAAGTAATCATTATTATCCTCGACTTGCATATAGATGCCTTGGCCTTGAGTTTTCAGATTTGCATTACATGCCATAGCTAGTGATGTACGCCGAGCTTTACCTAGTACTGGCAATAATAATGAAGCTAGTATACCAATTATCGCGACTACAACTAATAACTCAATCAAAGTGAATTTTTTCTTCATACTAAACTCCTGAATAGTTATAGCTTTAAACAACTGTCGATTTGATTTCTTTACATCGATTCTAATAAAAATTAATTGCCACTCAAAAATCTTGAATACAATGAGTTCTCTATAATCCATATACAGATGAAAATTCATTTATGGATGCGTATCGTTATATTTTGTCCAAATTCCAAGTGGTTTGATGAATTTAATGATACTCATCGTGTGATTAGTTTATCTTTTTGTCGCTCATATAATGAACGAATCGCTCTATTAAATATAGATATATCAAGTAAATAAACCCAAGTATTTTCCAGTGCAAACAGTTGATGATTTATGTATATTTTATTGTCTAATCACAGTTACCGGAAGCTTAATGATACCGGAGATGGCACAGAAATCTTCTCTCCGAACTCTGTTATGATTCCATTTTTCAAATCAATACTAAAGCGCGAGAGATTATTCGACTGAATATTGCAAGATAGCAGGTACTTTCCATCAGGGGAAATAATGAAACTTACGGGTGTCTTACCGCCGCTTGAAACGGTTTCAATAAACTTTAAAGTCCCATTGCCTTTATCTCTTTTAAAAAGGCAGATATTGTCCGGTCCACGATTCGTACAATAAAGGAAGTCTCCACTTGGGTGAATAGCTATTTCTGCAGAATGATTATTTCCTTGAAAATTTTTCGCTAGGCAAGAAATATGCTGAATCTCTTGAAGGTGACCGTCTTGACTCTCATACTTAAAGACTGTTACAGCCCCTCCCATTTGATTTAGGAGATATAAAAACTTACCTTCAGGCCCAAAAATCATGTGCCTGGGGCCATTGAAGTTATTTGAAGATATATCACCATCATAAATCATTGTGCCGTCGTCTTCATTGAAGTTCACTCGGCAAATCCTCCCTCCTCCTATATCAGCTACAAAAAGGTATTTATTGTCCGGAGACGGTATAACACAATGAGGCGCAAAGCCTTTTTGGGGAGTTTTGATTTCCAGATTCTGAACAAGCTTATCCAAAGAACCATCTTCTTTGAGTAAAAATGATGAAATTGAGCTCCCATGAATATTTGCGGTAATCGCAAATTTTAAGCTTTTATCTAGAGCTATATAACAAGGGTCTTTTGGCAAATCTCGAATTTCACTTGTCTTTTTATTTTCTAGAAAAGATTTAAGAATCCCCCCTTCCTTAGTATTACCTGCGCTATACAAAAGCCCTCTACTAGATGTCTTGACGAGTACCGTTCCTGGTTTTTGAAAAAGAAGAGTCGCTTTACTGAGACTGCCATTTTCGGTGTTAAAACGAGCTGAATAAACTCCTTCAGATCCCGTGCCTATGACGACTTGAATAAGCTTGGGATTTATGGACTTTATTTCATTTTGGTAATCGTTTTGAAGAGCTATATCAGCTAGACGCAGTGCAAGATCTCGCTTATTTTGTGGAGCTTGAGGATTTGCTGTTTGGAGGTCTGCACTTATTGCCATAGCGGTATTTTTGATTGACAAACACTTTTTAATGGCTTTCTGAACTTCAACCTTTAGATGCTTTGGCTCAGTGTTGACTAATGGTTCCACAAAGTAAAAGGGCAGTTCCCTCTCGTTCCAAAGCTGACGCCAGCTAGTTATGAGTGCTTTTTGAAGATGAAATAATTCCTTCGGCTTCCTGACATTTCCTTGGTCCCAGATTACACCACGTATAGAAAATGGAATCAATGGGTGAATCATACCATTGAACATTTTAGTAGGTACAATATTGGTAATCCAAAGCTCAGAAGGGATTTCCGGACGGTCGATAGGAGTTTGATTTTTGGCCAGTGCCGCACGCGCTTTAGGAAGCCATAGTTTCATATCGTCTAGATATTTCTGCCAGTTCTTTCTGCCAACTTCACTTGAGGGTCTACCATCATATATTTGTTTCATTGCCCATTGAAGTTGGCGGCTATCGCGATACCCTTCCGCGGGTATCCAGGAAGTCATTGGCGCCCCCCCCTGGCTTGCCTGAATTATACCAATAGGCACTTCTAGTTCTTGATGAAGTTTTTTACCAAAAAAATACGCCAGCCCAGAAAATTCTTTAATATGCTCTGAATCTGCGGTCTTCCACTTCACTTCCACATTTTTATTGGGTAGAGGAGATTGTTGTTTAGCTATAGAGGCCAATCGAATTAGTGATTTATCTGCATTTTTAATTTCATTGGCGCCCTTCAGTGATTTACGTAGAGGATAATCCATACTCGCCATTCCTGCACAGAGCCAAACCTCACCTATGAGTACGTTTTGTATCCTTAAGTGATTTACGGTTAAAACCTGCGCTTTAGAATTGGCCCCTAGAGCTTTAAACTTTACGCTCCAGCATCCGTATTCATCCGCAGTAGTGACGACTTCTTGAGTCGCAAAGCTAAGTTTGATTTGTTCATTGGGTAAGGCGGTCCCCCAAATAGGTATTTCTTTATTCCTTTGGATAACCATGTTATTTGAGAAAATTTCCGGCAGTTTAACTTCTGCATGTGTCGAAAATATAAATAGTGTTAGAAAGAAAGTAATTATTTTCATCATGGTTATTTTTTTAGGCATAGTTTTTCCTTACCAATTATCCGATTTAAAAGGCGCTGCGGGGAGGCCTTCACGGTTATAAAGGTTGCTGTGAATTGGGTTCCATCGGTAAGCATAGCGAACCGCCATAACTTTTTTGACTTTATCGGAACTGACGATTACTGATTTCCCATCTGCACTGATTCTAGCATTTGCCCAATACCATTTTTGATCTTCACCGGCTATCGCAAAACCTTTAAGAGCTGTTGATGTTTTCTTTACAGGTTCTAGCCCCTTTTTCTCACCCACCATAAGACCACTACCTATATGGCTAAAATGAACAATCGCTTCAGCCCCGCTATTATGGAGCTTTTTGAAGAGAGGTCCACTATAGACAAGTTCCTTTCTTCCATATTCTTTGGCAAGTGCCCACAATGAGAGACGCTTGCCCACATCCTGTTTATTTTTAGGGTGAATATTGACGGGGTTGCCAATATCGTACGTGACTGCAAGTCCTGTGTTAGGAAGTTCTAAGGAACGCTTTTGAGCTTCACGAATTTTTGCATAACCATCCCCCCCTTCCGCTTTTTCATTAAATTTATGAAGATTAGCTAATTGTACTGTGTAAAAGGGGAATTCTCCTTGTCCCCAAAGTTCACGCCAACTCTCGATCAAGGCTTTTTTCTTAAAGAAGTAATAATCACCCTGGCCCCAACTTGACTCGCCCTGATACCATACCACTCCCCGAACACCATAGGGAATAATTGGGTGTATCATGGAATTGAATATTTTAGTCATGCCGTGATGTGTAACTGGCATTCCACTATCTGGTCGGTCCGGCATATTAAGTGGGAGGCTTCCCTGAGAAACACGTTTTTCAGCTCCAGGTAGCCAACTTTCTAATTCATCTAAATAGTCATTCCATTTCTGTTTATTCTTATCATTCACAGGTAAAATTTTATGGAGTTCTATTTTATCTTTTTCCAGTTCTGCAACCATATTAAAACCAAGTTCAGGTATCCAGGGTTCAATTCCGGTTCCACCCCAGCTTGCATCAATAATACCAATAGGAATCTTTAGACTTTTATAAAGAGAACGAGCAAAAAAGTAGCCGACAGCGGTATAATCTTTGGCTGTTTCTGGAGAGCAGACAGTCCATTCACCTTTAACATCCGTACGTGGAAGGTTGGCCGCCGTTCTTGTTAGGTTTAGTTGTCTAATGGCGGGGAATTTGGCCGCCGCTATTTCTTCTTTAGAATTGAATGCACCGCTAAGGCGCCACTGCATATTGGACTGGCCAGAACAAATCCAAACTTCCCCTACTAAGACATTTTTAATAGAGTGATTGGCAATTGTAAGTGTCTGCCCTTCTAGATTGGCCTCCATAGGCTTAAGCTTAAGCAGCCACTTACCATCTTTGTCAGCCTTGGTACTTATACTTTGATCCCCAAAACTTACATTTATCAATTCACCAGGACTAGCCCAACCCCATATAGGAACAGAAATATTTCTTTGGAGAACCATATGGTCATTAAAGAAAGCTGGGGTTTTAACTTCTGCTTGGAGTGATGCAGTCATAAACACCAGCAAGAGTGATAATAGAGATGTTTTACGTTTTGTCTGCATCTTTTTATTCTCCATTCTTTTTCAAAATTGATTTCATTGGATACACTTTAAAGTTATTTATTAGGACTTTATCAGTCCCTGAAACTTCTGCACTAAAAGTAATTTTGTTTAAGTGACTACCAGAAAGGTTTTTTCTTTCATGTAATTTATATGCATAACCATCAGCCATAAAGAACTCAATTGTGGGGCGATCTACTAGAATCCTAAGGGTAACTTTACCACCTTTCATAGGAACATGATGATCATCAAAACGCTGTGATTCAAAATCATAGGTCATTTCCATATTTTGAATCTTTAGTGAGAAACTTTTTGGTGAACCTTTTTTTTCTATACTCAGACAAATATCATAAAGGTCTCCAGCTAGAGCTAGAGCGTACACCTTTACATTCTTATTAAGTTCTATTGTACTCGTATCAATTTCTATTTTTCTGCGGAGTTTTTTTATTTCATATACAGGATTAGCATATAAATGAACCTTGCCACCATCAACAGTTTTCAGGCATAAGTCCATTGGAATTGTAAAGCCTTGATTAAAAACTGTATTATCAGTATCAAATCCTGCCCAAGCAATATACACAGCACGGCCATCGGGAGTATTACTGAAACATTGTCCGGCATAACAGCTTCCTGAAATTATTGTAGTCTGCTTCTCCTTAGTGTCTGGAATAAATTTCTCCCCATTAAAATCTCCTACAAAATATTTACCATTAGCCTCCATTAAAACCCATTTTTTATTATTCTTGTCGCCATCTATGGCTAACTCTAAAAACTCAGGGCATTCGTGCATATCTAGAAAATTTTGTTTTAATTCCCAACTTTGTAAATCCTTGCTAGTAAAAATGGGATAATGCTTACCATGCTGCTTATTATCAAGGCAACTCACTGCAATCCATTGCTGAGTAGGTTTATGATAAACCACCTTTGCATCACGCCCACTAAGTCCGAGGGGGTATTGTTTCATCCAACGTTTAAAGTTGATTCCATCTTGAGAAGAAAAGATTGCGATACCGGCGTTCATATCTGAATTAAAGAGCAGTAAAGTTTTCTTCTCTGCCGTATTTAAACCGAGTGAGTTATTATGATCAATATTTCCACTTCCGGAAAAACACGCCCCCGTTGCCATCGAATCATGACGCATATTTAATGGAAGCCCTTTGCCACCTCCAGAACGTAAGGCACGCTTATGTTCCGTCCATTCAATCAAATCAGGACTTGATGCATGCCCCCAATACATATTCCCCCAGCTTGTCCCAAGAGGATTACATTGCCAAAAAAGATGGTATTTCCCGTCGTAGTAGACCATACCATTGGGATCATTATTCCACCCTTGAAGTTGTGAGAAGTGAAATTGAGGTCGGAATTTATCGAAATGTTGCAGCTGTAATAAGCGGGGTTCGGCAGAACACTGAATCATTTTTTGAATATTACTATTAACTTTTGCCTCAAGGGCAATAATTGCTTTTTTGCCAATCATATCGCTCATATCTAGGTATCCCCACCAAGCGACATCCTCATCTTTCATCGCCAAACAAACTGATATCGAATGAATTATTACATCATCGACTTTAATGTCCATTTGTCTAGCAGTACCAAATTTAGCCACAGGAAAAATCAATAATTTCTCAGTAATATTTATCGGTAGCACCAAGGGCTCATAGCCAATTTTCTTATTGCTTTGAACAATATGGTCTACAAGAATAAGTCCCCAATAGCCAGGGCTTTTATCGTAGATTAGTATTTGGGCTTTTTGTCCTTTATATTTTTTGACCGGAATACTAGTTTCGTTAAGATTATACCCTTTAACTGCCGCTATGCTCAGAACTTCTTTTCCGTCAACTAGAAGTTTTACTCCAGCATCATTCACAAATGGAGAACCCCCAAGAAGTAAATTTATGTAGTCTCGTTCAACAAGAAATTCAGGACTCTTTAGGCTGCCCACATGCTTCAAGCTTTTATCCATATAAGAACTTGCAAAACCCTTACCCCGAAAACCTTTAATTTTGTATGTGTTTTTATACTTTATATTGGCTGGTCCCTTTCTGAACGCATATCCTTCTTGTTGCCACTTGCTAAAACTACTCTCTTCAAAGTCTGCAATGAGTATGTCGGCTTCTTGAGCGAAGGCACTGGTGAGATTGCAACAGACCACTACACAAAGTACCACAAGTACCTGAAACATATTAGAAGATTTCTCAACTAAGGATTTTCCAATAGTATGAACCATAAGGGTAAAGGTATAGTGAAGCAGTTCCATTTTATTTCTAGTTTCTCCAGATTGAATTTAATTCATTAATTAAAATAGAATTGATTTTCACACGCTCTCCATTCGAACTCTTAATTGAAATTTTATCAGTTTTGGGTAGGCAATAGCTCGCGGCTGCATATGCTCCTTTATTCACGAATAATTCTATAGACATACGATCAAGTAGGATACGTAAGTTAACTTGACCATGAATTGTAGGTGCGGGTATTTTTATTGTCTCATTATCATTTTCCATATTTCTAAACTCTATGCTTTTAACCTCCACCATTTTGCCCCCCTTATCTGGAAACCTTGTTTTATTACCATATACAATTTCAAGACCTCTTACAGTAAAGGTCATTATTTCATTTTCTTTTGGCTCAAAGCTTATTGATACATCTAGGAGGTCTGCACTTATCTTATTAAGCTCTGAATTAACTTTGCTAAGCGAAGAAATGTCCTCTAATAAATGTGATTTTGCATAGAGTTTCTTTATTTGATCAACGGGCCAGCGAAAAAGACGCTCGCCTTCTGCAGTGGATTTTAAACTTAGTTCACAAGGGAAACTCATTTGTTGAGTAAAAGGTAAACCAAAACGTTTAAACAGATTTTTCTTGCTGGCATCTTTCATCCAGGCTATTTGGTAGACTTTACCATCTGGACTGTTGTTAAATGTTTGACCTGCATAGAAAGCTTTAAAAAAGCGTCGACCGCCCCAGTCTCCTGAGAGCATTTTATTATCACTTGAGAAATTAGTTCCATCAAAGCTTCCTATCTGGTAGTAGAAGGCGGCATCATTGCATACCCACTTTTTCTTTTGAGGATTCCCGTCTACGGCAAGCTCATACATATCAAAGCATTCAACAAAGTCACGGCTAAAATCCCCCACTCTTTTCCAGTTTACTAAATTGTCTGAATTCCATATGCGTATTAATTTGTCTGGTCCTGCAATAATGACGGCCATAACCCATTTCTGAGTTTTTTCATGCCAAAAAACTTTAGGATCTCTCTCTCCTTTCCAAACCCCCTGGTTAGGCACAACTGGATCACCACCATTAATTAAAGTAAAAGTTCTACCTTTGTCAGTACTATAAGCTGCACACTGTTGCATTGGACTTGTTGTATGAGTAAAAAAAGCGACGAGAGTTTGAGTCTTACCTACTTGCTTCTTAAGGCTATTATTATGATCAACCACAGCACTGCCAGACCAAATAACCCCAGATTTTCCTTTAGTATTTTTATAAGGTAAAATCGCATGTGGGAGTTGCCTCCACGAAATCAAATCCTCACTTACTGCATGGCCCCATACTTTCCCTCCATCACCATTTCTCAATGAATTATGTTGAAAAAACATGTGCCATTCACCATCAAGGTAGACTAAGCCATTGGGGTCATTAAGCCAATTTTTCTTAGATGTAAAATGAAACTGAGGACGCATTTTTTGCTTGTAATCGGTATCTTCATAAGACTGAAAAGTACGCCACTTTGAATCAAAAACATCCTGAGTCAGCAGCTTTTTCTGTGCTTGTCCAAATAAGCTAAAGCATGACATAGAAAGAAATAATAGCGCTCCAAAAAAATGATTGAATTTCATATTAAAACCATCCTGTTTATCGTTCTGTTTTTACCATTCAAGAGTTTCATCACCTATTCCAGCATCGATATATTGACTGAAATTACCTTTCGCATTATCCACATGAATAGAAATAATATTCTTTCCTACTTTCAAGGCCTCTATGGCATTAGCAGGAAATGGCAAATCTATATACCTGGTGTTATTACCACTTTTAAGTACAAATGCTTTGACTCCATTTATGTAGACTGTTGCATTATCATCATAAGCAATACGGAGAACTGGTCTTTGAAGCTTTTCATTTAATTCAAATTTTCTAGCGACCCAAAGATCCATCTTTTTCCATTCCGTCCCTATTTCAATCGCGGGATTTCTATGGACTTTATGACCGAAAACTCCCTTCCCTTTTTTCCACATAGTAAAGTCCATCTCAGGTAGAATCCAGTCTTCGCTGGGTTTATCTGTTGTGTAAAACCATTCTTGAGCCATATCTCTAGATGTCGGTAGTAGCATATTCACTTTTGGCTTGGAGGGAAGAGACCTTTCCTGTACTGCTTTGCGAAACAGCTCAACATCCGATTTAATTATTTTCCGGTCATAAGTAATTAAGCCATTGACTTCAGCCTCTACGTCAGTTAATTGTGTGTAAATTGCGGCGGACATACCAACTTGTTTATCAGCTTTAAAAACATCGCGCCATAGATCTAAATAGAGTGTTTCATAGTGACGTTGATCAGTACATGTACCATAGACAGATGATGTCGTTTGATTAGGTATCCATAGATGTCCTGGCACTACATAACCAAGGCCCCCGAATTCGCCTAAAGTTCCAATCCGATTTTTATCTGGAGACACAGGCACTGCCTTTTTATAAGCGTGTCTATCAATAATATCTCCGCAGTCTTTAGGTAGAAACCACCCACTACCACTAACAAGTAGGCGAGTCGAATCTTGCTTCCTTGCTAAGTCCGTCAGACGCGGTGTATCGTATTGTCCCCAAGCTTCATTGAAGATCACCCACACTACTACTGAAGGATTATTATAATGTTCATCAATCATTTCAATCATTTCTAATTCAAATTGATCGGCAAGTACTTTTGACTTTGCTACACCATCTCTAAAACCTCGCGCGTCTACACCCGCAGAACCGTTTGGCATATCCTGCCATACAAGAAGCCCCAATTTATCTGCCCAATAATACCAACGAGCAGGCTCGACCTTTACGTGCTTTCGAGTTGTATTAAAACCAAGTTTCTTGGTAATTTCTAGGTCAAACTTCAAGGCTTCATCTGTTGGTGCAGTATAAATGCCATCTGGCCAATAACCTTGATCAAGAGGTCCACTCATAAAGATAGGTTTATTATTGAGCATCGGTCTTAGGTGACCTTCCTCATCTTTTCCCTTGGAAAACTTCCTCATCCCAAAATAACTCTTTACGACATCATCTCCATAAGTAATTTCAAGATCATAAAGAAATGGAGAGTCGGGTGACCAAAGTTTTACATCTGCAATATTAATTACTATTTCTTCTCCCATAAAACCATCAACGCTATTTACTACTTTACCTTGATCTAAGACCTTAATACGAGCTTCCCCTTCAGAACCCTGAACAATTACTGAGACAGTCCCCTTATCAATATCTGGGGTGATTTTAAATTTTGATATGTGTTCTACTGGTACACTTTCTAACCAAACAGTCTGCCATATCCCAGAAGTCGCCGTATAGAAAATAAATTTTGGATCATCAAAAGCATTAACACTCTGTTTGCCTTTCGGGCCAGACATATCATCCGTTACAGATACGATTAACTTATTATCATTTTCGCTAAGAGCATCAGTGATATCGAAAGAGAACGCATCGTAACCACCTTTATGATAACCGATTTCCTTGCCGTTGATATATACAGTTGTTTCGTAATCAACAGCACCAAAATTCAGAATAAGTCTTTCACCGTTTAATTTAGGCGCCACAAATGAACGTGAGTACCAAAGGCGGTCATTAGTCGTAAACTTTTTCTTGACGCCAGAAAGTGCAGATTCTATACAAAAAGGGACTAAAATCTGCCCGTCAAATTTTTTAGGTATAGATTTTTGCTGTTTACTAGTAATAGCATAATCCCAAAGCCCATTCAAATTTATCCATTTTTCTCTAACCATTTGTGGCCTTGGGTATTCAGGCAAAGGCATCTTAGGATTCACTTCCTTGGCCCATTCAGTCATCAGTCTACCTTCTACAGGCTTCCATCCTGCATAGCTAGTAATACTAAATAGCACCAAGAGAAACAAGCTGTAATTAGTGATTTTCATATTTTAATCTCTCTTTTTAGTTACGTTATAATTCTATATACAGGTATTTTTTTTGTATTGGACGCCTAGTGTCACAAAAGGCTATCATTGAGTTAACTTTTAGTTTGCATTTAGACTTAGGTCATTATAGTTTTTTTTATGAAAAATAATTATCACACTAGACATACGCTACTACTCAGGGCCAATGATCCAAATGACGAGCAGGCTTGGGAAGATTTTGTAACCTATTATGACAGTTTCATTCAAATGGTTCTTAATCGTTTACTTTTTGATTTAAGGGAGAGTGATGATTTACGTCAAGATATCCTCATAAAATTATGGAAAAATCTACAAAGCTATGACCATAAAAAAGCTAAATTTCGTACATGGCTTAGTACAGTTATTCGTAATACTGTTATTAATCATTTAGAAAAGAGTGATAGAAAAAAGCTATTGCTAGCTCCCGAAGGTAGCCTACTACTTGAAACAGACTCACAGAACGATCTAGAATTACATATTCAAGCCGAGTGGGAAACCTATGCATCCTCCTTGGCACTGGAAAAAGTAAAACCTTTATTTTCAGACAATGCATTTAAAGTTTTTAGCATGAGTCTTGAGAATATATCAGTTGATGTTATTTCTGAAAAATTGGAGATTAGTACTGATAGCGTCTACAAAATGAAAACTCGTTTCATAAAACGATTACATGAAGAAATAAACTTCATTCGAAATCAAACAGAGTTTTAATCACAATGAGAAAGGCGCAAAAAGAAACACAAGATGCTGCTCAAAAAGCACTCATAAATGCTGACCCTAGACTAAGAGTTTTTTTCGAAAAAGAAAATATCCCCGATACAGAATTAATCTATGATGAGTTAGAGTGCTCCTCTAAATATAAAGATTTTACTGAAATAGCTCGTGGTGGCATGAAAACTATTTACTCTGTTTATGATCAACATGCAGATCGTATTATTGCAATGGCTAAATTACATGATACAGCACCTAAAAAAATGTTTGAGCCTTTTTTAAGAGAAGCAAGGTTAACAGCAAAATTAGATCACCCAAACATCATAAAAATCCATGAGATAGGCCTTAATGAATTTAGCAGGCCTTTCTTCACCATGGACTTAAAGAATGGTGAAAATCTTGGCTCTCAACTTAAAAAAAAGCAGTCTAGTTTAGCTGAATTATTAGTTATTTTCGTAAAGGTTTGTGACGCCGTTGCTTACGCTCATTCAAGAGGAGTAATTCACCTAGATTTAAAGCCTGACAATATTCAAGTTGGTGAATTTGGTGAAGTCATAGTCTGCGACTGGGGGCTTGGTAAAATAATTGATGATCAAAGCTTCTCTAAGGATCCAATCAGTGATTCAGATATACTCAATAACATGACTCTTCATGGGAAGATAAAGGGAACCCCAGGCTTTATGGCACCAGAACAGACTGGTCTTACCTGTTTTGATAATGGCACCAGGACTGACATATACTCACTGGGAGTCACCCTCTATGTCATTCTTTGTGGAGACATACCTTTTAAAGGAGAAATTAAAACTCTTCTTAAAAACACTGCAAATGGGCAGTTTAAAAAACCATCAGAAATAACCATTGTCCCTCCAAGACTTGAAGCCATCTGTTTAAAAGCTATGAACAAAGATCCCAAGAACCGCTACTCTAGTGTAGATGCCCTTAAAAATGACATAGAAGCTTATCAAGATGGTTACTTAACTAGTATCGACGACTCCACTCTCTTAAAAGCCTTGACGCTGCTTATCAAAAGAAATAAAAAAATAACTAGTATATTTGCAAGCTCTGTAGTTTTGTTAATCTTATTAACTTCCTTCTTTATTAAAAATATTAATATCGCTAAAAACAAAGCAGAACATGCCAGCATCACTGCACATGAATCAGAGCGCAGAGCTCACGACTTGGCAGATAAGTTCCGTTTAGAAAAAATAGAAAGTGAGCGCAGGGGTAAAACTTCTGCACCTCAATTTATTAATAAAAGTATTAAAGCGTGGAATCAATCTGAGATTGATTCAGCTGAGAGTAATATAAATATGGCCTTAATCCTTAACCCTAAAAATATGCAAGCGATCGAAATTAAAGCAGGACTTTTAGTCAGTCAATTTCAGTTCACTAATGCATTGAGCTTTTTACAGCAACAGGGTTTCAATGACAGTAGTTTAAAGGGTCATGGTATTATTGAAAAGTATTACCAAATAGCCCATACACACCTAAATCAGGAAGAATCACTCACTGATAATATTAAGTTGGAGATAATCCGCAATCTTTATACTAAGTACAACTCAAATCATTCTTTTATTCTAGATGGTTTTTCTTATTCTTTTTTCAAAAAAAATAGCCCACTTAAACTACGATTAAAATACACTCAAAAACTCCTCGAGATATTTAACCCTAAATTGACTGCATTAAACTTTAACTATAATCCTGAGCAGACTTATCTTGATATCTCTAATAATAAGGAAATGGTCTGGGCTAAGTGCCTAAGAAACTTCCCCGCGACTCGAATCAATATATCTCATACCAAGCTATCTGATGTTTCTTCATTTATAGGCATGCCTCTGCTAGAGGTCGATGCCAGTCATTCAGCCTTAACTGAAGTAGGCTTTGAATATCTATCAAAAATTCATACTCTTGATATATCCCACACAACGGTAAACCAGCTTAGCAATCTCCCTAGACGTTTAACTAAGTTAAACATTCGCCATACCTCAGTGCAATACTTAAGTCCATTGAATAAACTTAACTTATTAGAAGAACTAGTAATTCATAAAGGGCAATTCTCAAAAGAAGCTCTGGAAAGCGTGCCCCCAAAAGTAAAAATCATTCAGAACTGACTTTTACTTCTAAATAGACTTTTATGCTCTGCTTACTGTATAAAAGCGGGTAATATTTTTTGAGATATATCCCCCAACATTGGTCCCATAGCTCCATGTCCCGTCGAGACCACCACGAGTTCTTGTTTGGGGAAAATAAAAGTATATTGCCCGAGAGCGCCTCTTAACTGAAAACAAGGGATAATTAGATCCCCTACTCTAATATCTTGGTACCAACAGAAATAGCCATAGAAATTTGAGCCATAACTTAGTGTAATTGGACTAAAAGCACGTTTAATAAACTTTTTGGGAATCAATTGCTCTCCTTTCCATTTACCGTTTTGAAGCACCATCGTCCCTACTTTTATCATATCACGAGAAGTAAAGCTGGAGCCAGCCGCAGATTTTGGTAGACCACTCGTATCTAACTGCCATGAGTAGTTTATAATCCCCATCTTCCCCATTAGCTCTCGCTCGATAAAGTCTTTGGCTGTACCTGGCACGACCGATTCTAAAACTTGCATAATTAAAGCAGGATCTGCAGGCTGATAGGAAAATTTCCTAGGGGCTGCAGGGATTTGTTCACTGCATGCCAAATAAGCCTGTGCTTGCAGTTGCCCTTTAAGTCGTTCTGGGTGCGTCTTATAGTTCTTCATTTTATCATTTATAAGTTTAATTCCTGAAGTCATGTTCAAAGCTTCTGCCAGAGTAATTTTCTCTGCACCCGCACATAACTTTAGGGGATCAAGCTTTGTTAAAAAACTCACTACGGGCTTATTTAGGTCATCCATACTTAAATAGCCTAACTGAATAGCACGACCAAGTGCAAATGCGGTATAAGACTTGGTTATCGACATCTGAAAATGAGGCACATTTTGACGACCACGCCTATAGTATGACTCGAATACCAGCTTCCCCTTATAACTAATTAACAAGCTATCGGTTTTACTCTTTCCCTCAGCAAATGATTCTTTGGCTATCGCTCTAGAAAATGATTCAATTAACTGCTTATTCTCACCTTCAAATCCCAGTTCACCAACAAAAATATCATCCCCCTTTTTTATCGGCCGAGAACTAAAATATGGGTGCTCAAGGTAAGGGATATTTTGCTCCCATTCCATTGAAACATCTTTCGCATTAAGGTCAACAACTTCAGGTGCCAAACCATCATCAACTGCACTAAGAGAGAGTCCTAAGCTTACTAATGTTAAATAAGGTCATTTGTCCGTGAGGTGTAATTGTCCCCTTACGTACAGATATTTAGTTTTTCTGAGAGTTCAAGTCATTGATGATGGTTTCGTATTGTGAGTCCACCTTTGCGTCCGTATTGATGATTTGCTCTAAGACAAACCCGCGGTCCTTGTACTCTAAAATAATGGCTTCGTATTCTTTTATCAGTCGTGGCGTGTTTCCAACAACTTTGGCGATTTCATTGATATTCATATCCTTTTTGTAACAGATAAGAACCTGTTTAAATTTGCTGATATAACGCTGGATAGCCTGGAATGAATGATAAGTCTCACGACTTACTTGTTGAACGCTGAGTTTCTTTATGAAAAGTTTTTCTATTATGATTTTTTTGTGCGTGAGAGTTGGCCCCATATCATGTATTGAACCTCTTCTAGGTAAAACCTCATTGTGTTCCAGTTCCCATTCTTTAATATACTTACCCACAGTTGGTGGAGAGATCTTTAAAAGAATGGCTAATTCAACCGAGGTCATACAGCCACCTTGCTCATAACTTTGTTTAAGCATCCTTGCAACAGCTTCCTTTTTCATGTCTCTGAGCTTCTTACCGTCTTTGCGCTCTTGAATATCTTCTGCTCGTACTAAATCTAGGATAATACTCACTAAAGGTGTTTGACTGATCTTTTTTCCGTATGATTTAGTCGCATTTTTATCAGTGGTCACCCATGGCGTCTGACCCGGTTTTAAATGAGAAGTTTCAGGGTAGTATTTATTGACCATAGAGATAATAGCTGAGCTCAAAACTTGCCGAGTCCTCATTCCTCCCAGTTGCGGACACTCCTCAGAGAAAAAAGCTGTTAAAGCTCCAGCAAAAGTTTTATATTGTTGTGGTCCGTAAGTTGCTTCATTCGCTGAAATATGCGTCTTCATGCTCTGCTCCATACGGGATTTGATAGATTCGACAGTAGTGAGTCTTTTTTTTCGCCAACTTCCTTATAGTATTCATCTCCTGTAAGCAGGATTTCATCCAGACGATGTTTGAACATATCTTTATTCTTAAACTCGTCGTAAATCTTAAGGAATGTCTTCACGCCGCGTTGTGAGATTCCTGCAACTACCGCGATTTCATGGTCAGTGAAGCTCTTCCCTACCCGTAAGTAAACCGCAACTTTAAACTTTTGAAGGTAACTCTCAACGGCGCCCATCGAATGTTTTGTAGCACTCGCAACTTCAACTTCTTCTTTGCCTTCCACCCAATGACGAATGACCAATTCACGGTGTGTAACTCCAGGACCAATATCTTTTTGTTGGCCACGCGTCGGAATGACAATACCTTCCTCTTGTAAGTGTTTGACATCACGTCGGATCGTTTTTGTATCACACATCAACAGCTTGGCCAAATCCTCCTGGCTTAATAGACCTCCTTGATCGCGGGCCTCTTCGCTCAAACGTATTAATCTGCGCTGACGGCGAACAACTTGCCGTTGTTTATTTTTTCTATTGGGCAACTCTTCTTCGTCAAAATCACTGAATACACTTAGAGTGACGCTTATCATTTCACAGTCTTTGAGTGCCTTACCTGCACCTTCCTTGGCCGAGACGCAGTTGTACTTGAGTTGACCTTCTTTCAGTTCCTTTTGGCTGTAGGAAAAATAGACCTCATCTATCATGCGAACCAGTTCTTTGGCTTCCCAAGGACTTAGGCCCGCTCCATGAACCGCCAAGTGACTCATTTGCTGATTCATTGTTTTTAAAGACAGGCGACGACTTTGATTTTCTTGAGAGTTCGCTATTTGTATACTCATGGTGTAGTGCTCCTTATTTTTTGCTTTTGGTAGAACAATTTATAAGGGGACACTACACTTTTTTAGTATCTAGTGATACTTACCGGACAAATGACTGAATCGTAAATAAGCTAAACTCGTATTTTTTATTTTTTTATATCTCATAAACGCACTCCTTTAATTATATTAAATTTCTAGTCATCATGTCCATATACCGTTTTTTAAATAGAATTGGATACCGCCATTTCTGATATAAGCAGAAAACATTAATGACTCAAAATCATTTCTTGACATATTTTAAATATGTCTTGGCTTACAAAATAATCCTTATCAAGTTACGCTAATAAAGCAACTCGGAACAAGTACAGGGGAAGTATAACCTTCTATATTTTTTTATTTCACTCATCCAATACCTTAATTCTATCTGTATATGGGAATTAAAAGTTGAAGTGTTCATCATTAATGAAGCCAGTTTTAACTGAATTCACCCCAAAACTTCTAAAGTGCTGGATTCATTTCACTGATATTAAACCTCTAAAACAGCAGAAAAACATGAAGAAAAACATCTCTATAATCCTGCTATTATTATTCGGAAATATTTCCTTGGCCACCGCGAATGATAATTTTAAAGATCAGCTTAAAGCTGCCGATGCTCTTTTCTCAAACTCAAGAGATCAGGCTCAAGAAACTTACCGTGACTTACTAGATCAAATTCCTGGAAAATATGAGCCTTTCCGTTCCTTGATAATTTTGCGATTGGCCTATACAACGCGTCAGGCTGACCGGATGAAAGTTCTCAAACACTTAGATCAGCTAACCTATGTCCCGGAACATCACGCTCTGGCAGCTAAGGAGATGATTGCAGAAATTGAAGGGAAAAATAACCATGGACATCAGAGAACTGCTATTCCGTTGTTACCGAAGGTTGATGTAACAATTGATGTTTCCCTCAATGGAAAAATTGATAATCTGGGCGATGCACTAATTGCGGCACGCAAAGCTAAGTCTAAAGGAAAATCAGTTGAGATCGTTCTCGCATCAGGCACTTACCTTCAGAAAGAAACTCTTGAGTTGAATGAACAGGATACTGGCTTGATCATTCGTTCCGCTGACACCCAAAATCCAGCCATAATAAGCGGTGGCCTTAGGCTAAAGAAATGGAGTAAGGAGCTTTCTCCAGCGGCACTGAATAGATTACCAGAGTCAAGTAAAACTAAGGTCTTAGCCTGTGATATAAAAGCTAACGGCGCTGATGAAATCCACGAACTGCTTATGGGCGGCGTATTCGATAAACGGCCCGGTACAGTTGTTACATCCAAATCACAAAAAACTACGACCAGTCTAGCTATCCCTGAACTATTTTATAAGGGTGAAGCACAAGGCCTAGCACGCTGGCCTAATGACAAGACAACAAAGCTCCCCATCAACAAAAAACCTAAAAAGGCGAACCCCTACTTCAAGCGGTGGAACAATGAGTCTGATCTTTGGCTACACGGTTATTTTGGTGTTCATTGGGCTGATACCTATCAGAAATTTGAGCGCGTACATCGAGACGGAAAAATTACGGTTGTGCCGCCAGACCATCCGTTTGGATTCAAGCTTGGAGATGGGCAAGTAGTCAATGCTCTATGTGAGTTAGATCAACCTGGAGAGTGGCATTTTGACAGCAAAAATAATCTTATCCACTACCTGCCTCCTTCTGGGTTTGATCCGACTCAATGTGTACTTTCATCATTCGGCACGCCAATCATCGCCAAAGACTGTGACAATCTACAGATACGGGACCTCAACATCAATTACACTCGTGGTGATGCAATGATTATGCTCGATTGTGACAATCTATTGATCAAAGGAGTCAATATTGAACATTGCTCAGGATATGGACTCAAGAGCATCGGTGGAATTAAGCAACTCATTCATTCCTGCAAAATAGCAAGTATGGGCTGTGGTGGGCTTATCGTAAAGTCGGGCGACTCGACAAGTTTGACTCCAGGCCATTCTATTATTGAAAATTGCCAAATCAGTGGCATGTCACGCATCAATCGAACCTATACTCCCGCTTTAAATCTGAATGGTATGGCATTCAAAGTTCGTCATAATCTTTTCTTAGATATTCCAAGTAGCGCACTCAGTTTTCAGGTTTGTGATACCCTCGTAGAGTTAAATACCTTCCGTAACTGTGTCTACGAATCTGGTGATCAGGGAGCGATAGATATATATGCCAACCCGCTTGCACGAGGCAATATTATTCGCTGGAATCTCTTTGATGACATTATCGCCGAACACCAGGATAAGCTGGGCGCCGCAGGCATCAGACTAGATGATTATGTCAGCGGTTTCATGATTAGTGAGAACATCTTCAGAATGGGCGGTCAAGGAAGTTATGGGATGTTCTTTGGCGCGGTACAGATAAACAAAGGTTGGGACAACTATATCGAAGGTAATATCATTATCGATTGGCCCCGTGCAGTCAGCGGCCGGACCGGCGTGCGTGAGATGTGGGATACTATGAAGCATCACAAGCATACCCAGCAAAGGTTGAAGGCCGTAGACTGGAAGTCCGAGGCATGGCAGAAGAAGTATCCACGCGTTCGCGATATTATGGATAGAGAGGGGCACAGCAATTACCTGGCCGACAACCAGCAGTTTGGCACCGGTGACTGGCATGGTGTTGCCAACTCGATGAACGTGGCCAATATCCGCGGCCCGGAAGACTTCCACGGTGAAAGTTTGAATTCAATTAAGTACTTCCTTTCACCCTGGCATCAGATCCCCGTCGATCTGATTGGACCGTATGACGAAAGATCACTATTAAAATAATATAAAAGATGAAGATGATAAATAGATATCAAATATTATTACTTCTATTGTCTCTAAGCGTTCTACCTATTTCAGTAAAAGGAGCGGAACTTAAGTGAATTGAAGGTGCCGCTCAAATGACAACCTCATCACATGAAAATAAGCTCCCTATGGGACAGCGGGAACAGGTACCATTTTAATATTTTTTATTTCACTCATCCAATCCTTTAGTTCTTCCTGTATATGGATAGAAAGAAAAATTCATATTGTTAATAACAATTATTTCTTAAATACATTTACCAATATATATATATAAACCAAGGATGTGTGATGAACCAAATAAGTTTAAAAAAAACTATTGTGCTTCTTATAATATTGTTGACAACCCTACCAGTAATGGGCCAAAAAATAAATGTTCTAATATGGGATGAACAGCAACCGACTCAAAAGCCAACTTACGAAAATTTCCTTGGAAATGAAATCGCCGCAAGATTAAAAACTAACAAAAATAATTTAGAGATTCGTTCCGTAAAACTGGATGATCCGGAACAAGGACTTACACCCGAGAATTTAAACTGGGCTAAGGTCTTAATCTGGTGGGGGCATGCCAGACAGGGCGAAATCAGTTCTGAAACCGTCAAGAGAAAGTTAATGAAGCGAATCCGTACAGGAAAGCTTCATCTCATTGCCCTTCATTCTGCACATTGGGCGACTCCATTTATGGAGTGCATGAATGAACGGACAATGCAGGATGCAAGACGTTTGTTTCCTCAGCCAAAAGGAGGAAGAACTGTTGAGTTTGAGTTTGTTCCTATGCCCTTTAAAGGTGCACCTATGAAGGGTTCAGCGATAACGCCATCTTTTCTAGCGTTGAAACGCGGGAAAGATCTTGCCAAAGTAGTAACTACATTGCCGAATTGCTGTTTCCCGTCGTATAGGCCAGATGGTAAGCCCAGCACAATGACAGTCACTTTACCTGAGCACCCTATCGCTAAAGGCTTACCTAAAACCTTTAAACTCAGTTCTACAGAAATGTACAATGAACCTTTTCATGTACCCCGCCCAGATGAAGTTATCTTTAAAGAAGAGTTTTCACAAGGAGAGTGGTTTAGATCTGGGATGACATGGAAAGTCGGAAAAGGAAAGGTGTTTTACTTCAGGCCTGGCCATGAGACATATCCTGTTTTTAAAGACCCAAATGTTATTAAAATTATAGAAAACGCCTGCCATTGGCTAGGTTCTCAAAAAAGTAAATACTAATGCGGCGAATTTTATTAATATTCATTTTTTGCACTTCACTTTTAGCTGACAAAAAACCTAATATTCTTTTTATATTAGCGGATGATTTGGGATATGGTGATTTATCCTGCTACAATGATGAAGCTAAAGTGAAGACGGCGAATTTAGACCAATTGGCTAATGAAGGCATGCGCTTCACCGATGCACATAGTCCATCTACAGTATGTACACCTTCCCGTTACAGCATAATGACCGGACGTATGGCTTTTCGCTTAAATTTCAAAGGTGTCTTTACCGGTGTAAGTGGCCCATGCCTTATAACAAAGGATCGCTTAACTCTTCCTCAAATGCTAAGAAACAATGGCTATGAAACCGCAATGTTCGGGAAATGGCATATAGGCATGTCTTTCCTCGATAAAAACGGGGATGTAATTGAAGTTAGTGAGCCACCTCGAAAAACACCTAAATTAAAGAAACAGGAAATAGCACTCGAAGCAATTAAGCGTGTCGATTACTCAAAGCCCATTCCTGACGGTCCCCTTAATCAAGGATTTGATCATTTCTTTGGTACGGTTTGCTGTCCTACTTCAGACTGGCTATATGCCTATATAGATGGAGACCGCATACCGGTACCTCCTACAAAAATAGTAGATAAAGCATTACTTCCGAAGCATTTTTGGTCTTTTGATTGTAGAGCCGGTTTACTTGCACCAAATTTTAAACATGAAAATGTTGATATGGTTTTTTTAGAAAAGAGCTTGAGCTTCCTGGATTCTCACCATAAAAAACAATCCGCTAAGCCATTCTTCTTATTCCATTCTTTGCAAGCTGTACACCTTCCATCTTTTCCTGCCAAAGAGTTTCAAGGAAAAACACAAGCTGGCCCTCATGGTGATTTCATATACCAGTTTGATTATATTGTAGGCAAGTTAGTAGAGAAACTTAAAACTCTTGGAATGGCAGAAAATACTTTAGTTATCATCAGCAGCGACAATGGCCCGGAAGTTGGTACAACCATCAATATGAGAGAGCGCTATAAACACAATGGCGCGAGACCATGGAGAGGAGTCAAAAGAGATAATTGGGAAGGTGGACATAGGGTACCAATGATAGCTTGGTGGCCAGGCAAAATACGTTCAAGCTCAGTCAGCCAACAAACGGTCTGCCTGACGGATATCATGGCAACGTGTGCATCAATAGTAAACACAAGTCTACCGAATAATGCAGCAGAAGACAGTTTTAATATTTTGCCAATATTATTAGGCCAAACCACTAAGGCGATACGTGAATTCACCTTACACCAAACAATCAGCCTTGATCTTTCAATTCGCCATGGAGACTGGAAATATCTGGACCACTCAGGATCAGGAGGAAATAACTACAGTGGTGGAAGAATTAAAAAAGCACTAGGCCTTACTAATTCTAAAATCAACGCACCTGCACAACTGTACAATCTTAAAGCCGACCCGAAAGAAGTGAATAATTTATATTATCAGCATCCCGAAATAGCACAGCAGCTTAAAGCTAAACTGGAAGAATTCAAAACCTCTGGCCGCAGTGCGCCAAAACGCAATTAAAAATTTATCTGGAATTGTCTTATGAAACATTTATTCACTATAATCTATATCGCCATTGTCACACTTTCTCTTGCTGCTGACAAACCCAATATTGTTTTTATTTTAGCCGATGATATGGGGATCGGAGATACGAATTGTTACGGCGACGAAAAGTGTCGTATAAATACTCCCAATATTGATGCCTTAGCTGCTGAAGGTGTACGCTTCACTGACTTTCATGTAAATTCCTCTATTTGTGGCCCTACTCGAAGAGCTTTAATGACAGGTCGTTACCCCTGGAGGTTCGGAGCAACTGTCAATAATGGTCCGTGGGGATTTTGTGGTCCAAGGCCCAATACAGAAAAATATACACTGGGAAAAGTACTTAAGAAAGCTGGCTATAATACCGGTTATATTGGTAAGTGGCACCTTGGTACAACAATGGTCACTAAAGATGGGAAGAAACAAGGTTTAACTAATGTGGATTATACAAAGCCCCTTGTATATGGACCGATGCAATTTGGCTTTGACTATAGTTTCATACTTCCCGGTTCACTTGATATGTATCCATATGCTTTTATAAAAGACAATGACTGGCAAGGAGACGTAAGTGCGTTAAAAGGCTGGAGTGCTTTCAACCGCGTCGGTGCCGCTGAAATAAGTTTTGAAAGCAACAAGGTTGTAGAGACATTTTATAGAGAGTCAGAATTATTTATAAAAAAACAAAATAGTGACACTCCATTCTTTTTGTTTCTTGCTCTGACGTCTCCACATACGCCTGTCTGTCCAGGTGAGGAATGGAATGGCAAAAGTGAGTTGGGCCCTTATGGAGACTTTGTCATGGAAGTCGACCACTCAATTGCTCGTGTAAAACAAGCCCTAAAAGAAAAAGGACTTTATGAAAACACTTTAATAATTTTCTCCTCTGATCATGGTCCTGCGCCCTATGCTGGAAACATTCTAAAGGCTACTCCGAATCAGATTTCTTTATTGGAGCAACAAGGCCACTATCCCGCGGGTATTTATCGCGGATATAAATTCTCAATATATGAAGGTGGCTTGCGTGTTCCATTCATTGCAAGTTGGCCAGGCAAAACTCCCAAGGGACAAATTTGTAATCAACTGATAGGGTTTAATGATCTATTCGCAACTTTTGCTGAATTAACAAATATAAAGCTTCAAGAAGATGAGGCTCCAGACTCCATCAGTTTTGCAAGGCTCCTTACTAAACCAAGTAGTAATGGTGATAGAAAGGATCTTATTATGCAATCTGTTACATCATTTGCGATAAGGGATGGGGAATGGAAACTCTGTCTATGTCCCGGCAGTGGAATTCCTGCAAATAGTGAAAACGGCAAAGGCAACGACCCTGCCCCAAATGCAGCTTGGAAGAAAGCTCTTGAAGAATTTAAAGGAAAACCACACCAAACAGACCTACTAAAAGCTCCTTTTGTTCAACTCTTTAATCTAGCAAAAGATCCAGAAGAAAAGAATAACTTAGCGTCTAAAAATCCTCGCCAAGTGGAGAAAATGATAAATCTATTTAAAAAACAAATAGCTGATGGCCGTAGTACTCCCGGGCCAAAATTAAAAAACGATAAAAAGATTGAGATGATTCCATTAAAAGATAGACGACTTCCAGAATTCGTTCGTAACCTTTTCACCCATTAACCATGAATAAAACCTGGTATTTCAATCTTGCTAACTCAGAAGTCAGTGTTGATTATTTTCGCAAGTTAAAAGCGGCTCGGAGCACTACCACGCAGAATGCCACAAGTCCATTAAACACTTTCTTTCACCCCTAGCATAATATCCCAGTCGATCTTATTAGGCCGTTTGGTTCAACTAATAACTATGAATAAAAAACTAACATGAAATTAGCTAAATTATGGATGGCTGCTTACTTGACACTCGTCACGATACAAGCAATTGCACAGACTATCGAAGTTGACACGCAACAGGTACTTCGCGAGGGATGTGACAAAGTTGTCGGAATAAACTTAAACTACATACGTGACCACGACAAAAATCGCGCCAGAGGAGCGCGAAAAATAAGAGTTGCACTACAGGACATGAAGCCCGGTTGCCTCCGCTACCCTGGTGGTAACAAATCAAACTATCATTTTTGGTCGAAGGCTCCATGGAGATCTCCTAAACCACAGGCCATCTGGTATGGTAACATGAGTAAAAATCTACTCAATTTTGATGAATATATGAAGCTCGTCAAAGCAACCGGCGCCCATGCATATATCGTAATTGCCTGCCCGAGTGTAAAATGGAGTGAAGAAGAGAAAGAAAAACACCTAAACAATGCGACAAGTTGGGTGGCTTATGCGAAAAGGAAACGCTATAAGGTCAAATATTGGGAAATCGGAAATGAAAACTGGAACGATCGAAAAATCCCTATAGATGAAGTAGCTACTCGTGTAATTGAATTTTCGAAAGCCATGAAAAAGATTGACCCCACAATAAAAATAGGTGCGAGTGGAGATACCTGGGACTGGTGGTCGAAATTTATTCCTCAAGCAGCGCCACATATTGATTTTGTATCCATGAGTACCTACAACACCTGGAATTGGAAAAGTTATGATTACTATTATACAAATAAACTGGACTTAGTGGGTGGTATTGGTGTTGTAAAGAGAATCACGGCTCAATTACCTCAGGAGCATAAAAATCGCATTGAAATTGTTGTTGCAGAAATGAATTCTCAAGATTTTTCTGCAAATGGTTGGGCATCGACGAATACTCTTGGCCACGCTCTTGTTACGTTTCATACCTTTGGCGAACTACTCTTAGAAAAAAGAGTTGCCATGGCAATGCTTTGGACAACGCGATATTTAAAAGAAGAAGATGGCAGTAAGAGCCTTTTTTGGGGTCTTGGTACTAAAAATGAATAACGCCATCAGGTCGTGCCGTTGCCATTTGGGGTAATTATGTACACGACACCATGGTGAACATTAAGACCGATACGGCCACAACAAAAGTATTTGCCAGCAAGTCATCAAAGACAAAGGATCTAAGCGTCTTTATTATTAATAAATCTCCCAAAGCACTTACAAAACCACTTGAACTCAACATTGCTTCTCCCATGAATTACAGTATTGATAAGATCTATCGTTTCAGCGGAAAAGGCCCCAATGACATAGATCCAAAATGGGAGCAAGTAACAAAAGTTAACACTAACATTAAAGGTACGCTCGTTAGTGGAATAAATTTACCTGGCGTATCGATTACTATTATCACCTTAAAAGCTAGCAAAAACTAACTCACTAAATTGTGATTACACAAAGGATAACTCTAGTACTGAATTTTTTTTAGCGAAATTGACAAGGCTATTTTCTATGTAGTCGTGATCACCTCCCCCCTGCTCGTTTTTTTTAAAAAAAATAAATTTTTCAATATTTTATTTTATACAATTCTAGTCCGCTTTTTTGAACTTAATCCATAATTAGGTTTCGCTACAGCTTCTTTCGTTCACTCATAATAAAGCTCATCCATACGGGTGTAAACGATGACTTGTTCTCAAATAAAAAGATTTTTTTTATGGTTCAATGTAAAGACTATAAATCCACAGTTGTTTGTAGTATTCAGAGAATATTTAAATGAAACCCCAAGGAATCCTACAATTATGATCAAGCACTCATTTATGTTTATAAGTTTATTAATGGCTTATTTTACTGTAAGCTCTCAGAGTACAGATAATATCAAACCAAAAATAATCCCCGAGATTAAATCTAGTAATGGATGGAAGTTTCTGGAACATGTTTCGGATGAATTTAATAGCGATGACTTAGATACGACAAAGTGGGATTTCCCTCAAACATGGTCGACAGATTGGCTATGGGGAGATGTTTCTAAAGGCAATGTCCAATTAAATAATGGTTTATTGAAATTAAAAATGGAGTACCTAGACACCGAAGAAAAAAAACAAAATGAAATGCTAGGAGCATATTCATGGAAAACAAGATATCATTCGATGCCAAAAATGATGTTTACGACTGTTTCAGATGAACAATATAGCGGTAAAAAGAGCCTTAGAATTTCTTTGCAAAGACAAACTCAGAAAGCCTCTGGAGAAATAAAGCAAAGACTTTATTTAAAGCCAGGTGTTTATAATTTGTCGTTTAGGGTTAAAAATCCAAGTAAATGGATAAACAATAAAGTGATTCTCCAAGAGGCCGGTGGGGATAAAAAGTCACATGTTCTTATATCACAAAAAATTACTTATAACCCTGAATGGGTTGAGATGATTTTTAGTGATCTTGAAGTAAGTGCAGATTCTAAAATTCTTGAACTTCGATTCTTTGGAGAAGGAAGTGGCGGAGATCGAGTATATTTAGATGATATTAAATTTAACGCAGTGGGTAGCTCAGTAAATTTAATTAAAAACCCGGGATTTGAAGAACTCGGGGAGCGAAAAACTCATTATCGCTCAGGCGGCATAGTCTCCAAGTATGAATATCCCGGAACCACCTATGTAGAAGCGAGAATTAAAGGTGCCAGTTTACATATGGGTGTATGCCCTGCTTTTTGGGGAAGTGCAGGCACTTTAAAAGAACATAGAGAAATTGATTATGTTGAAATGCAACAAGTACCAAACGTCAAAGAAAATGAGTATGTTTTCTTTATGGCTTGGTCTGAGACTTTTTACAAAGAAAAACCGCTGTATTTCCCTCCTGCTTTAGATCGCGTTTCTGTTGATGTTGGAGTCGATGTGCGAGATGACTTTCATGTATACGGCTCACTCATTACAGAAAAAATGGCCTATTTCTATTTCGATGGAAAACTCGTCGGGACTTCAGATGTAGTCGATGGTAAGGCTTATCATTCACATAACTATCATATGTTTCTTTCCTTGGGACTACGTCCTCCCTATAGAAAAACAAAAAACAATAAATACCCAAAAATAACTGGAGGAGGCTTCCCTACAGAAATGCATGTTGATTATGTACGTGTTTGGGAATACCAAGGACTCCATTATGATGGACAAAAATCTCCAGAATTGACTCCTAGAAACGATACTTTAGTTAAAATAAAAGGACATTAAAATGTTAAAAATAATCCTTATATTATCAATAGGAATCTTAACTAGTTACGGGCAGGAAAATGCTCTAAAACCTAATGTGATTATGATTTTAGTTGACGATCTAGGCTGGACCGATACAACTTGTTATGGTAGTGACCTATATCAAACACCAAATGTTGATGAACTTTCAAGAACAGGCATGCGATTTACTGATGCCTATTCCGCTTGCACAGTATGCTCACCTACGCGTTCAAGCATTATGACGGGAAAAAATCCTGCCAATAATAATCTTACCGATTGGATAACTGGACATGTAAAACCATACGCCAAACTAAAGTCACCAAATTGGAAAATGCATTTAACTGCCGAAGAAATAACTTTAGCAGAAGCTTTTAAAGCTACGGGTTATAAAACAGTACATATTGGCAAATGGCACTTAGGGGAAGAATCAGTCTCTTGGCCAGAAAACCAAGGTTTTGATGAAAATATAGCTGGATTCCGAGCCGGATCACCAAGTGCACACGGTGGAGGAGGTTATTTCAGTCCTTATAATAATCCTCGGCTCAAGGATGGTCCCAAAGGTGAGTATTTAACTGAGCGATTAGCACAAGAAGCGAGTCAATACATTCAGTCTACTGCCAAATTAAAGAAACCCTTTTTTATGAATCTTTGGCTATATAATGTTCATACCCCGCTCCAAGCACGCCAAGAGAAAATAGATAAGTACACAAGACTTATCCAGAAAGGATACCAGCATACGAATCCAGTTTACGCAGCAATGGTGGAACACATGGATGATGCAGTTGGTACTGTCATGCAAGCAGTTAAAGACGCCGGGATTGAAGATAACACAATTATAATCTTTAATAGTGATAATGGTGGGCTACGCGGAAATTATGAAAATAACCGCCAAAAAGTAACGTCAAATTATCCACTTCGTTCAGGCAAAGGTGATATGTATGAAGGTGGTGTTCGTGTGCCGATGATCATAAAATGGAGTCGAAAAATAAAAGCAGGACAAACATCAAGCAGTCCTGTTATATCTCATGATATATACCCTACTTTACTCGATCTTTGTAAGATAGATGTATCTAAAAAGCAAGACATCGACGGAATAAGTCTTGTACCTGAACTACTGGAGGGAAAGACAATCCAACGAGATGCGCTTTACTGGCATTACCCACACTATCACCTAGAAGGTGCTAAACCCTATAGTGCCATCCGTAAAGGGGACTGGAAACTTATATTTTTATACGAAGAAAGTCACGCTGAACTCTACAATTTAAGAAATGATATTAGTGAACGCAATAACCTCGCAATGACTGAAAAGCGTAAATTAGCAGAACTAATGGGCGATCTTAGAACGTGGAAAAAAAAGATAGGGGCTCAGTTACCTGTATTTAACCCAAACTACAATTTTGAAAAAGAACAAAACTGGATTTTTTCAAAAAGCTCTACCCAAAAATAACTAATTAAACAAGAAGGTGAAATAATGAGAAAACATATTTTAACATTAATTTTAATCACATTTTTTAGTAGCTTTGCATTACAAGCATCAGATAAATGGAGAGATCGTATAACTGCTATTGAAAATAGTAAGGTACAGATGATTAAAGAGCTTTGGGCTGATGCCTATCAATTGAATCAAAAATCAATAAAATTGGATAGTGGTTCTTCAGAAAAAGTAATCTTACAAGAAAAAGTTAAAGTACTTTTGATAAAAATTGATCATGCCTTAGTAGACGAGAATCCAGAAAATATAAACTCTGTTACTATGGTAAAGTTAATGCCATGGAATGAACGCCTAGTTGCCATAAAAAAAAGTCGTAATAAAAAAATACAAAAAATGTGGAAAAATATTACTCCCATAACTAAAAAATTGAAAGATATGGAATTTGGTACTGAAGAGCATCAGGAATCTAGTGCAAAACTTAATGTAACCCTTATACAAATTGATAAACTTTTAGTTAATGAAAGCAAGGATTATAAAAGACGATTCAATGGATTAAATAATATCCCTAATACTACCATTAACATTTAATTGAGTATCGGCGCAATGGTTAAGAAATCTAAAAGACCCATTGTGCTGACAGCACCTTATACAAAGCTTAATTAGAATAGCTTGTGGTTTATTTGATTATATAAATCAAAGTTATTAAGAAAGATTTCATAAAAAATAATACTAAGGACCTATAATGCATAGCTTTAAGTTAATCTTTTATTTTTTAATCACTTTACTTTGTGGTACAACTATCGCTATCGAGAATCCTCTAGCAGGTGATTCATTAGAAATTAAATATTTCAAGTTAGATGCAAATGTACAAAGTGATTTTTATGCTCAAAAAACAAACCCCCATGTTTTAGTGGATCCTGATTATTTCATTTGGGGCATGGCTGTAATTAAATGGAATGATGGTAAATATCACAGTTATTACTCACGTTGGCCTAAAAAGCGTGGTTTTAGTGCTTGGATGACTCATTGTGAAATTGCGCATGCTGTTGCCGATAATCCCGAAGGGCCCTTTAAATATGTGAATACTGTTATAGAGGGGAAGAATTTAAACGGCTGGGATATTAATAACGCTCATAATCCAAGCATTTGTGTCGTTGATGGAAAAATAGCTCTTTATTATATTTCAAATGACTTACGAAATATATACAAAACCACTGAAAAAAATGTATACCCCACGGATAAATGGCTAAAGAATAATCGTAGCAAGGTACGGAATTCTCAACGCATTGGTGTAGCACTATCAGATTCTCCCTCAGGGCCCTTCATAAGATCAAAAGAACCCGTTGTCACACCTCATGGCAACTTTAAAAATATTGCCGTTAATCCCGCTGTCACCTACTTGGACGGAAAGTACGTTATGGTCATGAAAGGAGATGATGTAAATAAGGATGGCTGGTTTAGGATTCAGTTAGTCGGCCATTCAAGTAAGGCTCAAGGTCCATTTGTATTCCAAAAAACGCCTGTTTATAGCGAAGCTCAAACAGAAGATGCAGGACTATGGTACGATAAAAAACTAAAGCGTTTTTATATGGCTTGCCATGTTATGGAAAAACCTGATCTGAGACTCTTTTCGTCCAAAGATAGTTATTCTTGGCAACCTGCTAGGCAGGTTTTGTTTTCTAAAAAAGAATTCAGTTTAAGTAACCATAAAACTTGGCAACCAAGTCGCTTCGAACGACCTTTTATATTAACAAATAATATGGGAAGTCCTATTGCCGTTTACATAGCTGTTTTTGACAAAAAAAGAAATATAAGTGGCAATATAACCATATTAGTAAATAATGAGTAGGGGCTGAATAAGTAGAAACGTAATGATTATTGCTTGATGTAAGTGATGTGATTTTCATCTAATGAGTGAAAAGACTTGAAATCTTTATTGTTTAGCTGCGTTCAGTATGAAATTGATAATTAAAAACCAGTCATTAATATATCTTATATGAATAATAGAGGCTAAATATATGAGTGAAAACTGGAACACTAGAGAGTCTATCATTCAAAGGATACAGCTAGGTACCGATGATGAGGCTTGGGAAGAATTTGAAGCTTGTTATCGTCCCTTTATATATTTCTTGCTCAAACAAGTGAATGTAGACTTTAGTGACAGGGATGATGTGGTACAAGAAATCCTCCTAAATTTACATAAGAATATACGTAAGTATATCAAGCAAAACTCACGCTTTAGAACCTGGCTCGGAACTGTGATTCGAAACACAGCCAAAAACCACCTCATTAAACAGAGCCGTTATGATAAAAATATTAACAAGTATCACCAGTCATTGGGAGTGTTTGAAACTCATACTAATGCAGAAATTGATGATCTTATAGAAAATCAATGGAAACAATATTTAGTGGATTGTGCCATGGAGCGAATGCGTAGTATTTTTGCTGAGAAGTCCATTAAATGCTTTGAAATGACATTGAATAACCAGCCGGTAGAAGAGATCGCTGAATACTTGGGTGTGAAAAAAGAGACAGTTTATATAATTCGTAACCGAATTAAAGCACGAATGTTAGTTGAAATACGTCAACTAACCGAAGAGTTAGAATTTTAAAAATGGTGCTCCCTATGGCTCACAATGTGAATTTTGAAGAGAAAATAAAATTATACGATATAGCCATGTTTACTACTCGTGAAAACGATCTAGATGAGTCCAATTTTTTATTGTTTGAAGAAAAACATAATCGTTATTGCCATCGTGAGATTATTGGCTCAGGCATGATGAAACAAATTTCTCGTGTATATGACAACTTTACATGTCGTGACGTTGCTATAGCTCATGTAAATGAAAACTTCTCGGGAAATACCCTTGATTCATTTTTGCACGAAGCTCGTTTGGTAGCTCATTTGGATCATCCCAATATCGTAACAATTTATGATATTGGACATGATCCTGAGCAGGGGCCTTATTTTACAATGGATTTGAAATCTGGGACTTCACTGGATCGCTTACTAAGGAAAGTGAATAAAGAATCTGGTGCTTTAGTACAGGCCCAAAGATTATATATGTTGGAAATTTTTCTTAAAATATGTGATGCTGTTTCGTATGCTCATTCACATGACATCATTCATCTTGACCTAAAACCAGGAAATATTCAAGTAGGTGATCATGGTGAAGTCATTGTTTTTGATTGGGGCTTAGCCAAAGTACTCAAAAAACTTGAATTAAGTGATGTCGCGGATGAACGCTACAATGAAAATCTAGTAATAAACCAAAATAATTCAAACTCAATCAGTGGAACTCCTGGTTATATGGCACCGGAGCAATGCCTTTTAAACGAAGAAAAAACAAAACAAACAGACATATATGCGCTAGGTATAATCCTCTATGAAATTTCTACTTTAAAACCACCATTTACAGGGAGTTCTTTAAAAACAGTCCTACAAGAAACTATAGATGGAACAATAATCTCCCCCCCCTCCAAGGAATTTACAATATCAGACTCCCTTGAAGCTATCATCATGAAAGCAGTGCAACGAGAACCATCTAAACGTTTTTCATCAGTAGATGAACTTATTGATGACCTTCGCAAATATAAACAAGGGTATACTACTTCTTCGGAAAAATCCGGTTTTTTCAAAGAGCTTAAGCGTTTTGTCTTGAGAAACACAACTATATGTTTAATTGTTGTGCTAAGTTTAATAACTATTACAATTACCACATCTCTCTATGTATCACATTTGGCAGAGAGTAGAAAAGCCGAAAACCATGCACGAATGGCAGCGGAAACAGCACGTTATGAAACTGAAAAAACCTTGCGTCTATTAAGAGAAGAAACAGCAAGTCGTGAATTTATGCGGGATAGATACTTAGATGACCTAAGTTCACAATACAAAGTTTTTGGGACAACAAATTACACCGTTTCTTTAAGGCACACTCTAAATAAAGAGTTGATGGCAAATCGTTATGCTCTAGAAAAAAAACCTGATAACAATGATCTTCTCAGAGCTAAAGGTCACCTCATGTTTATTCGACAAAGTTACCTTGAAGCAAAACAGGCTCTAAGTAAATACCATAAAGATTTTTATTTGTACCAAATTATTCAAGGTGCTTTTTCGACAGACTCTATCCCTAAGAAAAGTTTACATGTCTCAATCAATGATTTCATCTCAATTATTCGACAAATCAGACTTCAAACAAATGGTCATATGCCTCCTGCAATGCTCAATAGAACGCTAATGTACGACCTAGAGGTACGCAAAGACCTCACAGGCTACGAGCAAGTAGTGAAAGAGTTACTTAAGTCATTTAACCCCAACTGGGACGATAAGGGTTTTGAGTATAATTCTCAAACAAAAGTACTAAAACTTATTGGCCCCAAATTAAATGTCCTTTACTATGACAAAGTACCTGCCGAATCATTTTCTCTCTTAAGAGGGCTTGAAATAAAAAAAATAATTTTAAGCCATGTATTAATAGCTGACGAATCACAAATTATTCAACTTATTAATGAAAATTCAACTTTGGAGGAGTTAGAGCTTTTTAAATCTCAGTACTCAGCGGCGGTTCTATCAACTTTAAAAAGTAAAATAAACCTTAGCGTGAAGCACTAATTTTAATAAAGAGAAGGTAAAAAAGCTTCTCCAAACCTTCCCTGTTCTGCTAACACTTATTTATCAACGACTTAAACTCAGCTAATCATTTTCATATCAATGTAAAGAAGTGAAATTCACAGTTGTTTATATGTTATCAACATAAACAAAGGCACGCGAAATGAAAAAAAGATTTACTTTGATCGAGTTATTGGTTGTGGTTGCGATAATTGGTATATTGGCATCATTATTGTTACCGGTACTGGGCAAAGCTCGACGCACATCAAAAGCTATGGTATGTAATATCAACCTTAAAAGCCAAGGTCAAGGCATTTATATGCAATTGGATGATAATAAGAATTTTTTTGTCCCTAATTACACCGATAATGACTTAGGGACGAAAGGATACAATGGCTATAGTTACTATGCATCAGGATTAATTGCTGAAAAAGTATTTGGCGATTATCAAGTCAAAATTGATGACCTTTATATCAATAACAACGATACATTTATATGTACAGAAAGTTCACAGCAAGAAAATGTATTCTCATATTTTAAGAACTACATGTTTAATATGCACCTGCAAGGTTCAGGCGGTGATAATAATCGATCAATTACAGCCTTGACTTCGTCTGCAGAAACGGCGATGGTGGGAGAGTCTGTGGAAACTTCCTGGATGGTTCAGTATCGTTCCGACAACTTCAATATTAGGCACGTGGGTACAAAAACTAACTTATTATTTGCTGATGGCCATGTTGCTAGTTTAAAATGGACCACTTTACTTTCTAATCCCCAATGGGTTGCCTGGGACACATCTAATCCTTCTTGGTCAGGAGGTGACGGTTTTGTGTTCGAATAAATTGAAAATACCTGCTAACTGTTACTTTGCAACTGAACAAGGATGGTGTAAAACCTAATGCCCTAATCATCTGCTAAAATGAATAGGGCTGGGGTGATCTCTCCTCCTTGACCACTCGTATAAAAAAAATACCGTTTTAGATAAGTTGGCATCTCAAATTATTGAGTTTGACAATTTACAGTCGCCAGCCCTTTATGCTAAGCTATTAGAGCTGTGATTTTGACGGACCAAAATACAGTTCACTATAAGCTTAGCAATGTTTTCACCTCTTATGCCAAGAACCGCAAACGAAATGTAGCCAACTGGCTCGACCCAAACTTACCGTGCATGGCTCATTTTTCAAAAAGATGGGTATGCAACTGGTCATTTTTGTAAATGCCATTTGGTGTGCTCCAAAAATCCTTGTCCATGCTCCAAGCTTAGATCAATATGACTTTGATGAAAGTGCTGTTTAGGCTGGTCCATCCCAAAGGTGAATTTCAATAAAGTTTTTAGTCGAACGATGAATTTATTTAATACGTACCGGCGGTACAGCTTCCTACTCAAACATCATACTCGAAAGCGCCTAAATTTTTTATCGCATTAGTGAATAGAAGTGTCATTAAGAGAAGTTAAAAAGTCTCGGAGCGAGACTAAATTAGTAAATTATTGTCCGTTCACATTTTGCTAAACACTATCCCCTTAAGTAATTATGGGGCATTAGTTTAGTGGATAATCCCGCAGTGCAATGACCTTAAAATTATTATCTTTTAAGTACTTCATGTAGCTTTTAAATTTTTCTGGATCAGTATTTACCCAGGGGTGCTCAATATCGGGAACCCCGTGAAAGGTTAAAATGGGAATGTGTTTAGCATCTGCTTGGTCAAGGGCTTTTTTAAACTGATCCAGTGTACTTTTGGGCTTAGCATCAAAAGCTTGAGGCAAGAGCAGTAAATCTTCCTTACCCACTTTGCTGGCTTTATTTCCACCTGCACGGGCTAAGTTATAACCCATATCTTTCAACACACTTAGCGCTTTCGGATCCGTGGCATAACCAGGGTAACAAAAAGACGTCGGCTTGGGGATTCCATGCTTTTTACATTGTTTTTCTATATGCTCGAGCGATTGACGTAACTGATCTTTCGTCATTTTTTTGACATTGCGATGAGCCTTAGTATGATTGCCAATCTCAAAGCCTTGATCATGCAGTTTTTTAACTTCTTCCCAAGTCATGTAAAGGTCTTTTCTCTTGTGAAATGAAAAGCCCTCTGTGATAAAAAAGGTGGCATTAAAACCATATTCTTTTAATAGTGGCGCCACAAAAGTGTAGTGACTCTTGACTGAATCGTCAAAAGTGAGAACGACGATTTTTTCTGCCTTTAAATTAAAAAGTAGGAGGAAAAGCGATAAGAATAGCAGCCTCAAGTGACTAAGCCTTGAACGACATCACAGGGGTCGACTCCCGTCAATTTAAAATCCAGACCTTGGAAAGGGAAAGTGAGTTTATGGTGATCAATCCCCAATTGCCACAGCATAGTGGCATGCAAATCGGCAACTGATACAGGCTTGTCAACGACATTATAAGAGAACTCATCTGTTTCACCATAACTAAGCCCCGGTTTAAAACCGCCCCCAGCTAACCAAGCAGAGAAACAGCGTGGATGGTGATCTCGTCCATAATTATCGCGATTAAGCTTACCCTGGCCATAAACTGTGCGACCAAATTCACCGATGGAAACTACGATGGTGTCTTCCAACATGCCGCGTTGCTTGAGGTCTTGAATTAAAGCTGCAGAGGCCTGATCCACATCGTAACATTGACCTTCAATCTTTTTAGGTAAGGTGTTGTGATGGTCCCAGCCACGGTGGAAGAGCTGAATAAAGCGCACACCGCGTTCCGCCATGCGACGAGCTAATAAGCAGTTGCGGGCAAAAGAGCCCTGCTTGTGAACTTCGGGTCCATACATATCCAAAGTCGCTTTTGATTCTTTTGAGATATCGACTAATTCAGGCACCGAGTCCTGCATGCGGTAAGCCAGTTCCTGCTGAGCAATAGTCGCTTTAATTTCGGGGTCGCCAATGGATTGAAAGTCCGCTTGATTGAGTTTGCCAATTGAGTTGAGCATCATTCTACGCGTCGAGCGACTCACACCCTTGGGGTCTGATAAAAAGAGAACGGGATCACCTGCTGCCTGCAGAGCTGTACCCTGATGCTTAGAGGGTAGAAATCCATTACCCCATAAACGGCTATAGAGTGCTTGGACATTTCCTTTACCACCCGTCCAGAAAGCCGATGGCATGACAATATTGCCAGGTAAGTTTTTATTCTCTGAACCCAAACCATAATTGAGCCATGAGCCAATGCTCGGACGTCCAGGTAATTCGGCGCCCGTACAAAGTAAAGTTTTTCCTGGGTCGTGGTTGATCGAAATGGTATTCATGGATTTAATCATGCAGATATCGTCCACCTTCTTAGCAAGATGAGGCATCAGTTCACTCATCCAAGTGCCACTCTGGCCATGCTGAGCAAACTTGTATTTTGACGGTTGAATTAACTGTTCTTTGCCTTTGGTCATTTGTGTAACACGCTGACCATTACTCACCGATGGAGGCAATTTAGTATTAAAGAGTTTGTGTAGCTCTGGTTTATGATCAAAGAGGTCGAGCTGACTCTGACCTCCTGCCATGAACAAAAAGATAACGCGTTTAGCTTTGGCTTTGTGATGTGTCTGCCCCAAGGGACTTTGCGCAGCTCGCAAAGGATTGGAATTTAAGGCAGCTAAGCCTAGGGCACTATTTTGTAAAAATGATCTTCTGGATAACATAGCCTACTCCCTTGTCTTCATGATATCTAAATTGTAAATCGAATTGACCAACAAGGTCCAAGCTGCGAGCTCAGCCTGATTATTTTTGAGCTCTAATAAGTTCGCAAGTTCTTTGGTGTCTGACGGATTTTTTGCGTAGTGATCACGTAATTGCTCCAGTAGAGTTTTTAATTGACCAACTTGTTTTTTGTTAATATCCCTAGATGTCAATTTCTCGTAAACATAGCTGAGCTTTTGGGCGTCATTTAAACTTTTCTTGGCGACAACTTGGCGAGCTACGTGACCTTGAGCCTTGAGGAACTCGGGTTCGTTCATTAGCAGTAAAGCCTGCAGTGGAGTATTGGTCCGTTCGCGACGCGCAATACAGGCTTCGCGCTCCGGAGCATTGAGGATGCTCATCTGGGGCGGTGGCATGCCACGCTTCCAGAAAGTGTAAACACTGCGGCGATATATAGCCTCGCCGCTATCAGCTTCATAAATTTTTGGGTAAGAATAAGGCATAGTTACAGCTTTCCACATACCATCAGGTTGTGGTGGCTTCACGCTCTTGCCATACATTTTATCGGACAACAAGCCACTGTGAGCTAAGATTTGATCGCGAATCATCTCGGAATCCATACGGTACCTCGACCCACGAGCTAATAATCTATTTTCTGGATCTTCCGTATAAGATTTCTCTTTTGCTTTGGAGGATTGGCGGTAGGTTTTTGACATCACCATGAACTTCATGATTTTCTTTACATCCCAATTCGATTCTTGGAAATAGACCGTCAAATAATCCAATAATTCTGGATGACTCGGAACTTCACCTTGAGCCCCAAAATCTTCTGAAGTTTTCACTAAACCCACTCCAAAGAGCTGCTGCCAAAAACGATTAACCGCAATACGTCCCGTTAGTGGATGATCATTCACCAACCAATTGGCTAAATCCATACGGCTGGCGACCTCGCCTTCTTTCTTTAATGGAGGTAAGAACTCAGGTGTATTGCGTTCCACAACTTCACCTAGATTATCATACTCACCACGGATGAGAATATGAGCTGGCTTTATGTCTTTGCGCTCTTTCATCACCATGGCTCCGCGTCGGTTATCTTCGCCTTTAATATCTAAAACCTGCTTCCATGGTTCAGAACCATGCTTTTTTAATTCCACTGCAGCGTGCCATTCTTGACCCGGTACTTGGGCTTGCCAAGATGCATCACTTAGAATATCCACATCGCCAGCCTTGAGGTATGCCACAAAGCCACCGGCATTACCTATATTGGAAGCTTCGACTTCAATGAGATTTTCACCTAGCTTGAGGAATTTCGCGACATCTTTCTTGAGGGGCTTATGCCATTCCTTTGACTGACCCAGGTGCTTACCGTTAATTTTGATTGTGAAGCTATTATCACATGTTGCTTGCAAGAATGCTTGACTAGGCTTTTTCTCCAGTGTAAAAGACTTTTTAAAATTGGCTTTTTCTGTAGTGACTTTTCCTTTTTTCCAAATCCATGTGGGATTGACTTCTTTTCTGGCAAGCTCTTCACCTAAGCGAATATAAGGCTTCTGTAACCCCTGTTTAAAGTCAGTCCCTTTTCTACCGCCTGTCTCCGGTCCACCATCAAAATTGTTGAAGAAAGCGAAAAGCGCAAAAAAGTCTTTTTGACTGATGGGGTCGTATTTGTGATCGTGACAAAGCGCGCATTGCACGGTTAGTCCCATGAAAGCAGTCCCCACTGCCGTCACACGATCAATCACGTTACGCGTGTAACTCTCCTCGGGTGGTGCAGTCCCCTGATCAATGATGAGGTGGAGTCGATTAAAGCCCGAAGCCACGAGCTGATCTTCTGTTGGATTCTCATAAAGATCACCTGCGACCTGATAACGCATAAAATCTGCGTAATTAAGGTTCTTGTTAAATGACTTAATAACCCAGTCGCGGTAGGGAGTCATATCGCGGTAGTGATCGTGATGGCGTCCGTTAGTATCGGCAAAACGCACTAAATCCAACCAATACTTGCTCATGTGTTCACCGTATTGCGGTTTACGCAATAAACGATCAACTAAGTTTTCGTAGGCCTTGGGACTCTTATCATTAATGAAAGTATGAATTTCTTCATTTGTCGGTGGCAAACCCGTTAAATCAAAACTGACACGACGAATGAGAGTTCTTTTATCAGCTTCTTGATTGGGCTGTAATTGTTCCTGCTTCATTTTATCTAAAGCATATAAATCTACGGGATGATTACTCCAAGGTGTCTCTTTTGGCAAAGATGATTTCTTTGGCTCTTCAAAAGCCCAGAAACCTTCGTATTTAGCGCCCTCTTCAATCCATTGCTTAATGAGTGCTTTTTCTTTAACCGTCAATTGCTTCTTATGAGAGTCCAAGGGCGGCATGATATCGTCTTCATCATCAGTGATAATACGCTGCCAAACGGTACTCTTTTCTAAATCACCTGGGACAATACCAAATCTTCCGCGGCGTACTCGGTAGGCGCCATCATCGCCTTCTGCTATGTCGAGCCTTAATTTTTTCTTGCGATCATGTTTATCTGGACCATGACAATGGAAACAGCGATCCGATAAAATCGGCCGTATATCCTGATTAAAATTTATTTCTTTAGCTTGGATTGAAGTAAAGATAAATAAGCTACTTAAAATTAATCTTTTCATTTGTTCCCTTATAAAATTTCTTATTTAATACTTGTATTACTTGCCCGCTAAATTGAAATTGTGACAAGAAATCAGTAATTAATTTCATTCATTGAAAGTATACATTACATTCTTCTCCTTTCAGAATATATTCTTGTGCTATTTCGGCAAAAAGTATGAATAAATAATAATTTTATGTATGATAATAGATCAATATTTTTTGAACCATGAAAGAAAGCGTACCGAGGTACCTCGCATAATTCTGCCTATGGTTTCAACCATAGGACTTGGGTTTTCGCCCTCATTCCGTGCTGAAGGCACGGCGCATAAATCATAATGCCTCGTTAATTGTGCACTCATATAAATCCACATAATCTCTATAAAGTAATCAACCCTCTTAAATATAATAATAGGTTTGGTAGAGAGAATGTAATATCCGCATGGAACGGGTCGCACCAAGCATCGCATCATTTTAAACATATATAAGCCCTCTTCAGCATGCCCCCTCAAGCGCATAAAATTGGATTGTATATGAAATCGTGCCGAAGGCACATAGCATAATTCCGATAGTATGAGAAGGCAGCCCTCGGCAAAGTCCACTTGCTAGCAGACCTTGCCTGATATTAGTTAAGTTAACGAAAAAACTAACGGAGAACTGCCATGTCTAAAATTACTATCGAAGTACCTGAAATCACAATAGGAATTGATCTTGGAAACAAAAAACATGATATTTGTGTTTTGAATTCCGCTGGAGAGAAAATTGATCAAACAAAAATTGAAAATAATATTGTCTGCTTAGAAGAGTATTTTGAACAATATAAAGCTTGCTCAAAGGTGCGCGTCGCAATGGAGGTTGGTGCCAGTTCACTATGGATTTCTACGAAGCTTAAGGATATGGGTTTTCATGTCATTATAGCCAATGCCCGCAAACTACGAATGATTTGGGCTGACACAAATAAATGCGATGAAAGAGATGCGGAAAAGATTGCGCGTGTAGCTCGAATGGACCCAACTCTGCTTCACGGAATTAAACATCGAAGTATATCAGCTCAACAAATGCTCTCCGTGATTCGTGCCCGTGAACACTTTGTTGTAGCTCGTACAAAATGTATCAACTGTGTGCGTGGATTATTAAAAAGCCTTGGTGCCACCAATTTACCTAGTTGCGCATCAAATCGTTTTGGCGAAAGAATGTTTGAATACCTTCCTGATGAGTTAATTCCGACTCTTGGAGAACTTCTCGAAGAATGTAAAGATTTAACAGATCGAATCAATAGATTAGATGATCGGATTCTTCAAATAAGTGAAGAGTCATGTCCAGAAGCTATAAAACTTCAGCAAATACCAGGTGTTGGTCCCATTACAGCTTTATCTTTTGTCTTAACTATTGATGACCCTAAACGCTTTCACAAAAGTAGAGATCTAGGACCTTTTCTTGGCCTTACTCCAAAAAGAGATCAATCAGGAGAGTGTGATAAACAGCTGAGTATTACAAAACAGGGAGATCGCTATCTGAGATCATTGTTAGTAGGATCGGCTCAATTTATATTAAGCGATCGTTCACCCGATTCTGACCTAAAAAGCTATGGACTTAGAATAACTGGCCGCGGAGGTAAAATAGCTAAGAAAAAGGCTGTAGTTGCAATTGCAAGGAAGCTCGGGATTCTGATGCATCGAATTTGGATTAGTGGAGAAAACTATGATCCCTTACATAAAAAAACCTTTAAAAAAGTTTCATAATCATCCACCAATCCAGCCAACCTCCCCACCATTTTATTGAATCACAAATAAGGAAAGAATTTAAAAAGAAAAAAGTTTAACAAATGTCTTATTAGATGACTGCGGACCATAGGTAGAACAAGAGCTTAGCCAAATCTTTTTAAAGTTCGTAACTCAGATAGCAGCATCAAATAGGATACAATCATGCACCGGATTTGGCGATCCACAAAAAAGAGTGCGAATGGAAGCAAGACAAAATTTTATCGACATTTGAAAACTGATTTTCTCAATTATCTAAATAATATATAACTTTAACGCAAACCGTAACTTGTAAATGCCTTCTCATGGAAGCCTATGGTTTCAAGCATAGGATCTTGGGTTTTTACCCTTATTCCGTGCTGAAGGAACGGCGCATAAATTATATCACCTAAATTATTTTAATAAGGCTTTTTCCTGATCACTTAGCTTAAAATGTTTTGAATGAAACTTCATGGTACCTAAACCATTTTGCTCTGTGCCCCAATTGTGACCGCCTTCATGTAGAACAAAATCAAGGGAAGTATGATGATATTATTTAAATAGCGCAAGTGATTAAAAAAAAATCATTCAAAGACTAAGCGCATTTGTGGTGCGAGTTCATTCCCCAATTCAACAAAAGATTTTATATGATCCGTAGATTCATCCGGCCAATATAATTCTCTGATCAGAACAAACTTTATTTTTTCTTGCTTCAGACGAATAGATTCATTTATCGCCTCGGTAGCATCAACACTTAATTTCCTGAGATCTTTAAAACAAGTCAAATGCCCGATCGGATAATTCTTTAGGTCGATATTTTTTAGTGCGGAAACATCTTTGCATAACACATCCTCGATTTTTTTGTCAGGATCTATTTTATAGAGGCGAAAAATAAAACCATCGTCGTAGTCAAAAGAACTTTCTGCCTTAGCATTAAATTGCAGTACAGCTCTTTTAATCTCGACTTTAGGCAAAGAAAACTCCAGGATAGAAATATTATTTTGCCCTTTTTGTCGAGAGACCTCAAGTTGTGATTTATCGCTAACTTCTCTTCCATTCAAAATCGTTTTTGCGTGTTGCGCAAAAATCTTTTCCTCCTTCATTTTTTCTTGATGAATAGTCAAAAGGACTGAACTGTAAGATCCCTGCTGCAAAGATATTTTTTTATCCTTGCCTAAATGAAGCAATTGCGTCATTTCTCCATGTCTTATTGGGCTGACTGTCTCGACTGTCACTAAGGCTCCTTCTGTGACATCAATTTCACTTAAATCAAATTCTAAATTATAAGTTTCATTTTTGTTATTTTGTACTGACCAAATGTAATAGCGCTGGTTTTTCTCATCATAACTTGTCCAAGCTTTGTATTGATAATCGGAACAAGTATTTGTTGTTTTTAAAAGTGGTCGACTGCCATGAAAGCCTTTTGAGAACAAACGACAAACTTCAAAGTTCTTCGTCCCATACGCAATTTGATTATGCTCCTTAAGCTTGCCATCTAGATCATGCTCAGCTGGGATAGAGTATGTAATCGTGTTGGAAAAAGGGCCGATATCATCTCGAAAAAACACATCCTTATCATTTAATTTAAAAACAAAAATCCCGTACACACCCTGCTCTTCCATCATCTCTCCCCAGATATTTGCGATGGAAGTATAAACACGAGGTGAATCATTGGTGAAAGTCGTTTTTGGTCGCGCCCAATGACGGCCTGTTGAATAATTGAGTTCAGTGAAGATCTGAGGTAGAATTTCCCCCGCTTCGTCTTTCATCATTTCTTTAACTTGTGCGACTTCTAAATCATTTTGATGGGGGCGTCCACTATAGCGATGGCGATTAAATAACTGAAAGAGCTTTCTTTCACTTTTGGTGCCATCGTAGCGAGTGTAGAGGTTTCGCATCATGATTCGAGCTGATCGACCATTAGAAACACCAGCCAAAACGGGTGCAGTGAAAATCGACTCTAAATTTTTGCCATAATCGCGATTTACATCATCAATGGCACAATGAACTGCATCGGCAATAAGAGTTAACCGTCTCGCTACTTGTTGCTCAGTGGATTTATTAAAGTACCAATCAGGCTCATTCCCGTATTGATGTACGGCCACATTAAAATTTTTCGCCAAATAATAAGTAAAAGCATAAGTCGACGCCCATTGAATAAAATCATCATGTATTGTGTCCGGCCAATCTTTGGGCCCTGTTTCATTAATGACCTTAATGCCCAATTTCTCATACACAGAGAATTCTTCTTTTAGATCTTTATGATATTTATTCATAAATGGGCTCCAAGAAACATATTTATTCTCTTCGGGTTTTGAGCGTATTTTTGTTTTCGCTATTTCAAACTCACCTGAATCCTTGATCTTATTCACGGGCCTAATATAGCTATTCATATACCTAGGCGCACCTGCCCAAGTACGAACAGATTTTATTTGTGAATACTTTAACCAAGCATCTGAGTTAGTGCCCAAAATATGTGAAGAACGAAGCCCTGCCCATTCATAGGTCTTGCCGACTTTTTCTAAACTTGGCTTTATCACACCATCGATTTGAGATTTATTTTTGATCATGTAGGGGTTTTGAGAAAGAGTCTGTTCTAATTCGCCAAGGACTGAATTTAATACCTCAGTATTTTTCCCAATCAAAACTAATGAATTGTGTTCTAAATAATCTAAGTTATTAGATTCACATAAAGTTTTAATTTTCTGTTTAAATGCCCCCTTAAATGTCATCTGAGAATCAAGCTTGAAGTGAGCTTGAAGTGATTTAAGAACATTTCCTGACCACGAATCCGCATATAATGCATCACGTTTACGTGGATCAATTAATTTTAAGCCATAAGAACTAAATACATAAGGACTCCCTTTGTAGAAAACTTGAACATTAGATTTTTTCATGGCCGCAATCAGCGCTTCGGAACCATATTTAGCTAAAGTTTTGACTTTTGAATTATAAACTTCTACTTCTGCGATGCCGCCATTCTTAGCACTCGTAGTAATCTCGATCCTCAAGGCACTCGCCTTGGTAGGGTTAAAACTTATTTTTTTGCGCCCAAGTTTATTCCCAGCAGCAATTTCAAGCCATTTTTCCCCATCGTATAAATTGACTTTGTATGAAATGATTTTGTTGCTTTTCTCTAAGAGGTAAATTTCATCAACTACTGACGCTAAACCCCAAGACACTTCCAGATAACCCGTATTGTTCTGATGGTCGAGCAGCCAGCCTGTTTTCTCATTCCCATCATGGGCGTACCACGCAAAGGCTCCCGGTTTATACGAAGAGCAATGGGTGTACTCTAACAGGCTTCCCATCAATATGTTTCTATTAAAAATATCTGACGAACTCAGAGCTTCATGACTCTGGTCCTGTTCGACTAATTCTAAAGGATTAATTTCTTTTGTGCCAAGATCTTGCTTAGCTAAGCTAAATTGACACAAGAAACTAAGGAGAGACAGGAATATCAAAAAGTTATGCATTTAATGTGTAGGGTCCCAGTCAGAAACATCAAAAGCAGAATAAACTCTCGTTTCCACATGACCATCACAAAAAAGATAGTTGAAACTCCAAGTGCCGTGTAAACCCGGATATAAAGTTGAGGTATTATCAGCAGATTGGAGAATTACGTCACCAAAAGCATCTGCATAACTATTATTCCCTTCTCCTAAACGATTATAAACGCGAATTTTTGTAGTGTGAAATGGTGTTATTGTCGCTTGTGTTAAGTCGGAACGACTGATTGATGTCCCACCACCACCTATACTTCTATTGATCACGTAAGAACGAGTAAAAAAACGTGAATCTCGTTCAATACTATCGGAGGGACACTTATATAATTCATTCGTTTTTTTCACATCCGCACTAACAGTTGATTGCAACCTTACCTTTTCCCTTTGATCTTGCGATAAATTACGCCCGTCATAATCACTATATAAGTCATCCCAAGTAACATTTATTCCCGTTACATAAGGCGTAAAGTACTCGTCATTATCATCCGCATATAGAGCCGATGCTAAATGCATTGTTTTTAAATTATTCTTACAAAGTACTGTCTTTGCTTTTTTACGAGTTTTGCTCAAGACGGGTAAAAGCAATGATGACAAAATACCTATAATCGCCACAACGACTAAAATTTCGATCAATGAAAAACTGGCTCTCTTTTTTATCATAATCATATACAGACCATTACTTTATATTTATGTTTATATTTATGTTAAATTAAAAAACCTCATCATTAAAGACCAAGGGCCTTAAAAAAACACAAGGAATTTGTTTAATTTGTCTAAAACATATAACAATATCATTGATTTGAATAGAATTTTCTAAATTTTAAAGAACAAGTTTGACTATGTTAACAAGGCTTTTTCCTGATCACTTAGCATAAAGTGTTTTGAATGAAACTTCATGGTATCCAGGCCATTTTGCTCTGTGCCCCAATTGTGACCGCCTTCGTGAAGAACAAAATCATGGGGAATATTGAGAGATTTCAAAAAAGCACTGAGTTGCTCCGCGCCTTTTATTCCTTTGTCTTTTTTACCAAAGACGATGCGAACACCTAACTTCTTCCTAATATAATCCTGACGCTTTTCTATGGCATAGTAACCGGCATTTTCTTTCCAAAACTGCGCATCATTTCCAAGCATATTTTTTTTGTTACTAAAATAGCGAACTTTTGTATGGGCATCTTTTGCTGCGGGGTCAAAATTGACGCGCATATTTCCTGATCCGGCAAAATTAGTCATCGAACTAAACATTTCCGGATGAGTGAAGGCCAAATAGCATGAACCCGTGCCTCCCATGGAAAAACCATGAACAGCCCTTGCTCGAGCTTCGGGGATTGTTCTAAATTTATCATCCACGTAGGGAATGATTTCCTTGAGAATCATGGTTTTGATTTTGAGGCTTCCATCATGGGAATCCAGGTAAGCCGATGATTTGGCGCCATTGGGAAATACCATGATGCTTGGTGGGATCAGTTTGAGTTCCATCGCCTTTTTGAGTATGTGAATTCGCCCTAAGTTCTTGCTTTCGTCACCACCCCCTCCATGGAGAGAATAAATCACGGGATAATGTGCCTGAGGATTGTTTTCATAATGATCGGGAAGATAAACGTAAAAACCCACTTCAGCATTGTTAGCTTTCGAAAACAAAGTGTGATGCACGGCTCCGTGAGCGGATTTTTCGACTTTATTTAGCCAATTGAATTTAACTCGATCAATTGCGAGATCCGCAAAACTTGTGAGCGAGATAAGAAAGAAAATAAAAAGGCTAATAAGTTTCATGGCTTACTTCACTTCAAAAGTAAAGGGACTCGCTGGAAGACCTTCTTTATTGTAGAGGTTCATACCCTCAGGGTTCATGTAATAAGCATAGCGAACACCTTTGGGTGATTTTACTTTATCACTCGTGAACACCACTGCATTGCCTTGAATCACCGCCTCGGCTTTGTGCCACTGATTATCTGCCCCCTTTATCGAAACCCAATTAACTTGATTGCCAGTAATTTTACTTGGGAATTCAAGTCCCGTTTTTTTAGCGAGCATCAAACCACTGCCTACGTAATCAAAGCTGACTATGGCTTTATTGCCTTGCACTTTCATTTCCTTAAACAGCGGACCACTGCAAACTAAATCGCTATGGCCATAATCTTTAGCGAGTGCCCAGTAAGCTAAACGCTTACCCACGTCCTGCTTATTGCGGGGATGAATATCTTTGGCTTCACCAATATCGGTGGCCAATGCCATGCCCGTATTTTCCACTTGCAAAGTATCCAGTTGCGCCTGACGAAGGCGAGCCCAGCCATCACCTCCTAGAGCGTGATTGGGGTTCGATTTCTGAAAATTAGCGAGCTGAACATAATAAAAGGGTAAGTCCGGCTGATTGAAAAGTTTTCTCCAGCCCTTAATTAATGCTTGCTTTTTATGATAATATGAGTCGCCTTCATTGCCATTGGATTCACCTTGGTACCACAATATCCCCTTGAGAGCTGCCGGAGCAATCGGATTGATCATCGCATTATACAGATAAGTCGGAGACTGATGAGAGGTCCCTAAAGACGGACGTTTAGGAGCCGCTGTTAATCCCTCCATTTTAATAAGCGCCGATTCAGATTTCGCAATCCAGGCTTTCATCTCTTGGATATATTTCTTATATGCTGCATTTCCACTTGGCTTTTTAGGGTTGACCGCATCAATCTTCATGGCTAGGTTTTTGAGTTCAGGAACCATATGGAATCCCTCTGGAGTAACCCAAGGTTCCACTCTTGTTCCGCCCCAATTGACCGAAAGTATACCCATGGGTACTTTCTCATTTTTGTAAATCTCTCTGGCAAAATAGTACCCGACGGCAGTAAAATGAGCGGCATTCTGTGGTGTACAGATTCTCCATTGAGCTCCATTGTCATCAGCTGGCCTCTCATTCATTGCATGGTTGGCCTTGAAATGTCTAATCATCGGATTATTTGCACTGGCGATTTCTTGGTCTTTATTCATTGAGTTGTTCACTGTCCATTCCATATTCGACTGACCCGAACAAAGCCATACGTCACCCGATAGAACATTTTTCAGAACGATTTCATTCTTACCTTTGAGAGTAATAGTGTGGGGTCCGCCTGCCTTTGGAGTCTTTAACTTCACTGACCATTTACCATCATTGCCTGCCATGGTACTCGTTTCGGCGCCCCAACTCGCCTTCACAGCGACTGATTCACCTGGGTCGGCTTTACCCCAAATGGGTGCTTGAGTATCTCGTTGAATAACCATATCGCTCTGAAAGAGCTTAACCGGTTTTATATCGGCTTGCGTAGCTAGTGAACTGAATAAAATTATACTGCTTATGGCTTTCTTGAAATTCATTTTGTCTCCTGGGTTTAATTAACTATCATGAATATTAACGCTTGGTACGTTTCTAAAATGGCAAAATACGACAAAGAACTGTCTGAAAACGACAAAAAACTCTATTTTTTAATAAACTAAACAAAAGGTCTCCTGTTTCAAACTCTCAAGAACTCTTACTTTATTTGATGAATATTAAGAACTTATCTCTGGATCCCACATGAAAAAACTTACATCTCTTGTCCTCGCACTCTTCTTAGTTCCTCTCGCACTCGCAGACTCACTTGTGCAAGACCGAGCGCAACTTCAACTTATTTCCTCCGAATTTAAATTCACCGAAGGCCCCATAGCTGACAAAGACGGAAACGTTTATTTCACTGACCAACCCAATAACCGCATCATGCTGTATAAAACAAGTGCTGAGCTCGAAATCTTTATGCAGCCCGCTGGTCGTTCCAACGGACTCTATTTTACTGCCGAGGGTAAACTGATTGCTTGTGCCGACGAAAAAAATGAACTCTGGCTCATCGAACCAAAGACCAAAGAAAAAACAATCATCCTCGATTCGGGCAATGGCAAAAAACTCAATGGCCCCAACGACGCTTGGATCGCCCCAAATGGCGGCATCTACTTTTCCAACCCCCACTACAAACGCCCTTGGTGGCAAGACAAAAGTCTCCGTCAAGAAATGCAGGGCGTTTATTATATTGCTCCAGGAACAAAGAAAGTGATCATTGCCGATGCTGACTTAGTCAAAGCAAATGGCCTTGTTGGCACTCCCGATGGCAAAAAGCTTTACATTGCTGATATCGGAGATAAAAAAACCTACTCCTACGACATCGAGCCCAATGGTTCACTCAGCAATAAACAACTCTTCTGTAATATGGGTTCGGATGGCATGACGATTGATGAAAAAGGCAACATCTACCTCACGGGCAAAGGCGTGCACATCTTCAGCCCCGAAGGGAAAAAACTACACCATATTGATATCAAAGGTTGGACGGCCAACATCTGCTTTGGTGGCAAAGAAATGAAAACACTTTTCATTACCCAGCAGAAAAACTTCTACTCACTCAAAATGAAAGTCCGTGGCCCAGGAGCTCACTTTAAGTAATTCATATTAGGCATTTAAACTCAATAAATTTCTAGAAATATGTTGCTACAACTTTCTTGAATTTACTCATATCACATGAAGGGAAGCGTTTGAGAAATTTCTCACTTAAAACTCCTTTAGCAAATGGGTACTGATTAGGAAGGTAGCTAATCAAATCTTTTCCGCTTTGGGAGTTAATCTCTTTCACCACGTCATCAATATCTAGGCTCTCTCCAGGCAAATTATAAAGTTCAAAAGCCGAGTTGCTCTTTGAATCGAGCAGCACTTCTTTGCAAAAGGCTCCTATATCTTCGCTATAGGTAAAGGCGTACTGACCGCTGAAAGGTATGGTGTAGGCCCTACCCGCTCTGGCTTCTTTTAAGGCGAGGCTGACACCTGCCGTGGAGCCCTCTTCTCCGCGACTTGGACCATAAATAATTTGCGGTCTTAGCACCGAGCATTGCAGCCCATAAGAATGAGCGTAAGATTCAACTAAGGCTTCACCCGCAAGCTTTGTTGAGGTATAGAGATTCAAAGCCTCTACAGGGGAATTTTCATCGGGGCGGGTTCCGTCTTTTGGTACTTTATAGACCGCAGCCGTACTAATAAAAACAACGTGTTCTAACTTAGCGTATTCGCGAATCGCTTCCAAGACATTCGCTGTCCCAATAATATTGACTTGTACGGCCTGCTCAGGATTAGCTTTGCATTGCGAGGTCCGCAAAGCCGCTGTGTGAAGAAGATGAGTCACAGCATATTTTTGCAACAAGCGCAGAATAGATTCCTTATCCAAAATATCTCCCTGCTCATAAATCACCCCCTCAATGGCGTCGTGCGCAGCTTTCCCCCGCGACACCGCAATGACTTCACAATTTTGCGACTTCAGCAAAGCCTTCGCCGTCTCCTCTCCAACGCAACCCGAGCCACCTATGATCATTACTTTCTTCATTTATCTACCTATAATTTATAACGACTTAAAACGGGCCCATATTAAATAATATAATTCAAGCATGCTTATTTACTGCTAGAACCTTAATTTTAGAGTCATAATCCTCATATAACAACTTTTTCCATTTTGGAAAACGCTGTGAGCTCCGAATTCCAATGCGGTATCATTTAGCGGACTCTGCAAAGGTATTTTTATCGAATTAAATTTAATTACAGATTAACACGGATTAATACAGAGAGGAACCGCTACGCTCAAGGTAGCGGCAACAAGTTGCCTTAGGAAGCGCACTTCGTGCTTAGGTAGCGAACTACGTTCTTAGCGATCGCTTCACTCAAGGTTTCACAAAAAAAAAAAGCATTTTGGCAATTATTTTTATTCAAACCTAAAGCTTTCAAATGTAATTGTGCCAAAGGCACAAAGCATAATGCAGCCTATGGTTTTTAACCATAGGACCTTACATTTAAGGCCCATCCCGTTCTGAAGGAACGGCGCAGTACGCCTATGCGTACACAACAACAGCGAGGTGAAAGACCTCGTCAGGGTTGGCCGTCAGCCCTGTAGTCGAAGCCAACTGCGTCGTTGTGAAACGGGGTGGGTAGTAGGGCCTAGACGAAATACCAGTCCGTAGGATGACGAACATGTTTCGGCCGGTCAGGGTGTCGAGCCTGCTGTGTCATGGCGAAGACCAGAGAGTGGGAGGAAGAGCTGCGTAGCCTGAGGGCGAAGTAAGCCAACTGCTCAAGTTATACACGCTGAAGAAAGGCGGAAAGAAAAGCGGTGTATAGACGCTGACAGGTGTTTGGTGACGGAATGGTATGAAGATGTTGTGGATTAAGTAGGGAGACCTGTGTGGTCAGTACGGATTAATCCGCCACGCAGGAGTCAGAGCCCTCATAGTAGCGATGAAGGTGGTGAAAGTCACTGGAGCAAAGGGGGGCAGGAAGGTGAAACTGAGAAGAAAAGAATAGAAGGAATATAAGAATGTCAGAAATGGCTAAACAAATATTAGGACGAGATGAACGCTTTGTGGAAATACAAGCGTGGGCGTCACCTTCTGTCTGGACGGATCAGATGCTGAAAACTCTTCATAGAGGAGTTGAAAGAGGCAAGTGGTACAGCTTATCAGATAAGCTGATGCGTAAGAATAATATTATGGAGGCTTGGGAGAAAGTGTGTTCAAATAAGGGCAAACATGGAGTGGACATGGTATCAATCGAGCGCTACGAATCAGAGCTGGAGTATAATAATGCTAAGCTTCTCGAAGAACTGCAAGATGGAAGGTATGATCCCAGTGCAGTGCGCCGAGTGGAAATCCCAAAAGGTGATGGTCGAAAGACCAGACCTCTGGGAATACCCACAGTGCGTGATCGAGTAGTTCAAACAGCTCTGAAACATGTGATAGAGCCGATATTCGATATCGACTTCTCGCCCTACAGTTTTGGATTTCGTCCAAAGCTGGGTTGCAAGGATGCACTTAGACGAGTGAATGAATTGTTAAAGCAGGGCTATCTCTATGTTATGGATGCCGACATCCAAAGCTACTTCGATACTATACCACATGAGAAACTCATGAGTCGAGTCAAGGAAAAGATCATTGATGGTAAAATTCTTGATCTGATCGAACAATTCCTCAAAGCCAATATCTTTGATGGACTCAAACATTGGGAACCTGAAGAAGGTACACCGCAGGGAGGAATTATCAGTCCTCTGTTAGCAAATATCTATCTTGATCCCTTTGATCACAAGATGACCGAGGCTGGATTCGAGATAGTGCGCTATGCAGACGATTTCCTGATCATGTGTAAAAGTAAAGAATCAGCCAAAAGGGCATTGCGCAAAACGCGAAGGTGGATGAAAGCCAATGGGCTGAAACTTCATCCAGAAAAAACGCGAATTGCCGACATGACAGAGAAGTGCGAGTACTTCGAGTTTCTCGGATACCATTTCGAGAGAACGCGAAATACACATCGCATTAAACGTTGGCCAAGGAAGCAGAGCCTGAAGAAATGCAAAGATGCCATACGCAAGAAAACGAGGAGAAGCAATAAGGACTCAATAGAGGACATAATTGCTTACCTTCGGCCAAATCTTCTCGGATGGTATCAATACTTCAAGCACTCCACTGTGTATGCAATGCGAGGTATAGATGAATTTACACGCAGAAGACTGCGCAGCATTATAGCCAAATATAATCGCAAGAAAGGTTCTCATCGCATGATTGATACTCGTAAATACAATAAAGCCTACTTTACAGATCTAGGCTTCTTTTCACTGGAGGAAGCCTGGAAACTGGAATTTCAGTCTCTTCGGAGTAAGCACTGACTGGAGAGCCGTATGCGGGAGAACCGCACGTACGGTTCGGAAGGAGGGGAGACTCCGCAAGGAGTCTTCCCTACCCTTATTATATCATAAAACATTGTTAATTAGGCACTCGTATTACTTATGTAAATTCATTAGGATTCTTGTGCTTTTCTGTGCTCTTTAGTGGTTCATCCTTTTTGGAGATTAAAGAAGTGACACTAGGTGATTTTAGCACGAAAAACCACCAAACCTCACAGAAATGGGAAGCCTATTCTTCGTTAAAATAAGCAAGATTCAAATAAATTAATCTGTGCTAATCTGTGCTAATCTGGGCAATCTGTGGATGAGGTGTTTTTAGATTTTTATTCGCAGTTCAATACCGCATTGGAATGCGGGGCTCCCAGGTACAAAAAAGTTTTAAGATCGCTTCGCTGCAGATCGTTCGCAAGCTCACTGCAGATCGCTCATTTCGTTCGCTGCAGACTCAATAATTATCCATTATCAATTGAACTCCCCAGTTTAATGCCGATTAACAATCGGCGCTCCTATAGTAATACAAGTAATTAAATAGATAAAAATAATGAGGGGGTCTGGGGGAGAAATTTTAGAATTAAAAAAGGAACATATAAATTTAATCATTCTCGGTACGAATCGGCGCTCCTGTCTTTTAAAGACTTTCTGGGCATTTCGACCGGGAATGTTTACGAGCGGGACGAATACTCAGAAAGCTTCAGGCACGAATGCTATAGGAATTTCGCATGCTGTTTTTTAAATCTATATATTCCCTAGGAGTAAAAATGTATAATACAAGAACTAAAAATCCATCTGAATATCAAGTTATTATTGCGATCGACTGGGCGGATCAAAAACATGACCTACGAATTCTTAAGGATTGTGAAGAAGAATGTAAAGTTATCAGTAGCGATTTACTTACTCTCAAAAACTTCTTTGATACACTCATACTTGAAACTGTTAATGGTTCCATTGCCATTGTCATCGAGAGCTGTCAATCTGCACTGATGAATTTATTAATATCATTCACAGAGTTTGATATCTATGTGGTTCATCCTACGACTGCTTCAAAGTTTGCTAAAACATTTCATTTGAGTGGTGCTAAAAGTGACCGAGCAGATACTAAATCATTACTTGAACTGTATTTAAAACATCCTGATAAAGTTCAAAAAGTAGACTCATCTTTTTCAAAGGGGAAACTGAAGCGACTTAATATAAAAAGGCGTGATTTAGTAGATGATAGAACTCGTTTAACTAATCAATTAATTGCGTTATTGAAGATTTATTACCCAAACGCCCTCAAAGTCGTGGGCAATCATTTATATGCAGATATGTTTCTAGACTTTTTAGACAAATATCCAAGCCCGCAGGATGTTATTAATGCTCATCAAATCGGCATTACCAAATTCTTTAACAAACGCAGTACCAATCATAGTAAAACAAAAGAGAGAGTTCAAATATTACGCTCCTCCGTAATTGTTGTTAATGATGAAGGTGAGTTGGATTACTACATATTTGAGATACAACAATTCTGCCACAGAATCAGGAGTTTAAATAAGGTCATTAAAGCTTATGACGAAAAAATTGAGCAAGCATATCGCAGTAATGAAGACTATGAAATGTTTCAATCTTTCCCAGGAGCAGGCCCTAGTATCGGCCCACGTCTTATGGCTTTCTTTGGGGACGATCGAGATAAATTTAAGTCTGTAAATGAGGTTCTTAAAATCAGTGAAATAGCTCCTGTGACAATTCAGAGTGGAAAAATGAATATTGTCCGAAGACGTTTTTTATGTGATAGGTTCACTCAACTTAGTTTTGTGGAGTTCGCAAATAATTCCATAAGATCGTCAATATGGGCACATGAATTTTATTATCATAAGAAAGCTCTTAACATACCTCATTTCACTATACTTAGAGCTTTGGCATACAAATGGATTCGTATCATGTATCGCTGCTGGAAAACGAGAACTCCATATAATGAAAAGACCTATCTGGAAGTATTGGAGCGAAGGCGACCTGCATGGTTTCAGAAATTCGTTAATTAATCTCGTATTCTAGTTGTAAGTGCACTCAGAAAAGCCCAGCTACTGCCGTAGGGGCGGATGAAATTTTAGTTCCGCAGTTTGAATGTCGATTAGCAATCGGCGCTCCCGGGTTGCTGCCGCAGGAGCCACTCTATTTTCCTGTCATCTGATTCCTAAAACCTTAAGCGAAACGCTACCTAAGCGAAGCGCTACCTAAGCGAAGCGCCACCTAAGCGAAGCGCTACCTAAGCCATGTTTTCCAACTGATTTTAAGTTCAAATTCATGCACTCACCCACGTGGACAAGGTCAATTATGTTTTAGTATAATAATTTGAATCGTCTATTACTGTCCATAGGTTTATGGAATTTGGCTTTACCCTAACTAATCGCCGCTGACGCGTGTCCAGATACCTAAGGGGTTATTGATGTCGCCATCACCGATCCCTGCGAAGATACTCATGGTTTTAGTACTGCCGTCTACAAAGGTGTAATTGTACTTATAAGAACCATGTAAGTCGAATTGTTCACCTTCGTATTGATCAGTTGGTCGAAATAAACGTGATTGACCTTTACGGCCTAGACTATTAAAATTGATAGCTTTTTCTGAGGTGAGCATGACTCTACTGGCGTCATCTATCTCAGAAAATTTGAGTTGAATTGATTCTAACCAAACTTCATCTTCAGAGCCAAAGGATACTCCATCCCAAAAATTTGGACCTGAGTTCCTTGAATAAGTTCGTCGTATAAAATTATCCCAGTGGTTTTCCAAGGTATCTTCTGGGCATTGAAAAACATCATTAACTTTAGAAGTGCTATCTCCGACTTCCATGCCGTTTTTTCTTTTAATCGTTCCACTTAATTCGCGTCCCATGTATTCTCCCAACATGTCATCGTAACTTCGAGCGTTCCAATCTTCTCCGTTATAACAATAAATAATGAGGCCTTCATTATCACCGGCCCACATCAATTCTGCAGTATAAATTTGTTTTTGATTATTGAGGCAAATGGAAGATCGAGCGGTTTTTCTTGCTTGTGCTAATGAGGGCAGTATTAAAGAAGCTAATATGCCAATAATCGCAATGACAACTAAAAGCTCGATCAGGGAAAACTTTTTATTCATTTCACTTCCTTTTTCTTGCTCATTACTTCGCCTCACAATACAGTCTGACAAGCTTTGATGATTATTTTGTAATAATATACACTTTATATCAAAATAAGTTAAATCTTCAGTACTGAGTGCAATTTTCTTCAATTTTAATTAATTTGCTATGAACGCTCTGTAGAAAATGATAGTGAACGTGTATTATGAGGCAAACATTTAAAAACTAAGGAGAAAAAATGCGTTTAGTCATGATAGGTACGGGCTTCATTTCCAAGTTATTTGCGGAAGACATGAAACATGCCCCCAACTGCCAGTTACATGGTGTTGTTTCACGAACAATGGAAAGTGCTCAAAGTTTCTGTGATCAATATGCCCCCCTCGCAAAAGCTTTTACTGATTTAGATGAAGCTATGGAAGGTGCCGACGCAGTCTATATTGCGAGCCCTCATCCGATGCATAAAGAAACCGCTGAGAGAGCAATTTTAGCTGGTAAAGCCGTTCTTTGCGAAAAACCTTTAACAATGAACCTCAAAGATTCTGAAGATCTATATGCCTTTGCCAAAAAGCATGGTGTCTTATTGATGGAAGCGATGTGGACAGCTTTCTTTCCAGCTATCATCAAATTGCAGGAAATCATTAAAGATGGTAAAATTGGCGACATTCGCAATGCTCAGGCTGATTTCCAGTTCTTCTTAGAATTTGACTCCAATCACCGCCTCTTTAATCCCGAACTTGGTGGTGGTGCCCTACTCGACCTCGGTGTTTATCCAATCGTTATTAGTCAATTCGTATATGGCGCACAATATCCAGATAAGATTACGAGTGAACTCATACATGGAGCAAGTGATGTGGATGAACAGGGTTCCTTCACTTTCACTTATAGTGATGGCAGTTTCTACCAAGGTGCTTTTGGCCTCCAAGCAATGGGGTCTAACGAAGCTCGAATTTACGGATCACAAGGAAGTATTCGTATTCCACAAAATTTCTGGCATCCGCACAAGTTGGAAATAACTTTTGCAAATGGAGATAAAGAGATTCTCAACTTTGAGCACCCTGGTATTGGGCTTCACTACGAGCTCGTATCTTTTGCTGAAACATGGGAAAAAGGTTTGATTGAAAATCCCATCATGACTCATTCTCACAGTTTACAGCGCGCGCGTTTGGTAGAAGATATTTTTGCTTGCGCTAAAAAGTAAGATTCAAAAGCCATCATAAAAAAAGCCGCGCAAAGCAAATTAGCGTGGCTTTTTTTGTTTAATTACCTAATGACTTTAAGAAGCGGACTTCTGATTGAGTCATGGGGCGCCAGGCGCCAGGGGGTAACTTACCTAAGGCAATGCCTGCGATCTCGTAACGACGCAAGCGTTTCACTTGTAGGTCGAGTGATTGACAGATTTTGCGAATCTCGCGATTCTTGCCTTCATTTAAAGTAAAGTTAATCATGTATCCACCAGGAACCTGCTTTTTGATTCTGGCATCGAGTACGCGGTAATTAACACCTTCAAAAGTCAGTCCATCGCGAACAAGATAATCGAGTTTTTTCTGACTCACTCGACCTTTAACGGTGACGCGATATTTTTTCTCCAGCTCAAAAGATGGATGAGTCATGATTTTTGCCAGATCGCCATCATTCGTTAAAACAATGAGTCCCTCTGAAGGTTTATCTAAGCGCCCTACTGTATAGAGACGCCCCTTATCTGGAAGCAGATCAATAGCTTTTTTTTCCGCGAAGGGATCATCATTTGTACAAACATAACCAACGGGCTTGTTGAGTAAGTAGTAGAGTTTTTTCTCTAGAACTAAAGGTTTTCTGCGGTAGCGAACTTCGTCGTTATCCACATCAACTTGTGTGGATAATTCAGTGACACGATGATTGTTAATGGTGATGTGACCTTCATTAACTAGTTCTTCCGCTTTGCGTCGTGAGCAAACACCACATGCGGCAATAAATTTAGCTATTCTCATTTATTATCCTGAAGGATTGATTCAGTGAGAGCAAGGAATTCGTTCATTTCTTGCTGACTGCCAATAGAGATACGTACATAATTATCAATCCCTTTGGTATTAAAGTAACGGATTAAGAAGCCGCCCTCTTTCACTTTATGCGTGAATTCTTCCGCATTTATAGGAGGAATACAGAAAAGGAAGTTAGCTTCTGAAGGTTTGACATCAAAACCGAGTTCTTGTAAACGCTTGGCGGTTTTCTTGCGAGTATCAATGACGATCTGAGTGTTTTTGAGGAAGTAGTCCTGATCGAGAAGTGCTGCAGCTGCAGCTGCTTGAGTTAAGCCATTGACGTTATAGGAGTCGCGCACTTTGTGCATACCCATAATGATATTTTTATTAGAGAATGCTAAGCCTGCACGAATACCCGCTAAAGAATAACTTTTCGATAGAGTTCGAGTAATAATCACATTGGGAAACTCATCAATCATATCAAAACAATTATCTTCGCAGAAGTCGGCATAAGCCTCATCAATCACGACGATACCATGGTAATTAGCTATGAACTCTCTAAGGCGATCTTTTTCAAAAGCGTTACCCGTTGGAGCATTGGGACGCGTAATAAAGAAGAGTTTCGAAGACTTAGCTTTCTCAGCTAAATTATCCGGCAAGCCAAAATTGTCTTTTAAGTCTACAGTGAGATGTTCACCGCCCTGGATATTAGCGAGCACAGGATAAAGCGAATAAGAAGGATTCAGCCAGCCAACTGTGTGACCTTCACCTACGAAAGAACGAAAAAGGATCGTTAATATATCGTCAGAACCATTGCCTGCGATAATTTGATCCGCAGGAATATCGTAAACCTTTGAGGCGGCTTCTCGGACGGGATCAGAATATGGGGCTGGGTACTTTCTGAGTTCTTCAAAAGGGAAATTGCGAATCGCTTCCACAACCTTAGGAGAAGGCGGAAAAGGATTTTCATTGGTATTGAGTTTGGTGAGCACACGTCCTTTTGGTTGTTCACCCGGAACGTAACCTTCCATGGCCTCAATGTCGGGGCGGAAATAACTCAATTGACGATCCCCGCAATTTTCAAAAAGTTATTGAGCAAGTCATGACCATGTTCAGTCAAAATAGATTCAGGGTGAAACTGTACACCATGAACTGGTAGTGTTTTATGCATAACGCCCTGCACGACACCATCATCACTTTTTGCCGTAATTTCTAGGCAATCGGGAAGTTCACCTAAAGCACAGAGTGAATGATAACGTGTGGCATCATAAGGGGACGGAATATCAGTAAAAACTGATTGCCCTGTATGTTCTATGGGAGAAGTTTTTCCGTGCATCAACATAGGAGCACGACCTACCGTTCCACCATAGACTTCAACGATCGACTGCATACCAAGGCAAACACCAAAGACAGGTACGCCTTTTACGGCAAAATGTTCAATGGCTTCACAGGAAATTCCCGCTTCTTTTGGCGAGCAAGGACCAGGTGAAATAATCAATGCCTGAGGATTGAGTTCATCCAACTCGGCGATGCTCACTTTGTCATTGCGGATGACTTTAGGAAGGTGTCCTAATTCACCGAAGTATTGAACAAGATTCCAAGTAAAGGAATCGTAATTGTCGATCATTACTAACATAATTAGCCTCTAATTTTATCCATGAGGTAGTTGGCCAATTGATCAATGGCCACGCGTTCTTGACTCATGGTATCACGTTCACGAACTGTTACACAGTTATCTTCGAGTGAATCAAAGTCAAATGTTAAGCAGAAAGGTGTACCAATTTCATCTTGGCGTCTGTAGCGCTTACCAATACTTTGAGCTTCGTCATATTCAGAACGGAAGAAAGGTTTGAGTTTGGCATGAAGTTCACGTGCACCTTCGCCAAGCTTTTTCGAGAGTGGGAGAATCGCTACTTGAACAGGAGCAATAATAGCTGGAAAACGCATCACAACGCGACCTTCAACTTCTTTTCCGTCTTTAGCTGTTTCAGCTTCGTCTTCGTCGTAAGCTTCACAAAGGAGTGCGAGCATGAGACGATCGAGACCCACAGAAGTTTCTACTACTGTTGGAATATACTTTTCGTTGCGACCTTGGTCGAAGTACTCTTGTTTTTGACCAGAGAATTCAGCGTGTTGGCTTAAATCCCAAGTGCCGCGGTGGTGAATACCTTCGAGCTCACCCCAGCCGAAGGGGAATTCAAATTCAATGTCCATTGCAGCTTTTGCGTAATGCGCAAGCTTATCGTGATCGTGAGTTCTCATGCTCTCAGGTTTGAACTTAAGTACATCTGAGTAGAAAGCTAAACGCTGATCGCGCCAGAAGTTGTACCAATCCATTGAGTCATCTGAATGGCAGAAGAATTCCATTTCCATTTGATTGAATTCACGTGAACGGAAAGTGAAGTTACGAGGGTTAATTTCGTTACGGAAAGCTTTACCCGTTTGAGCAATACCAAAGGGAAGCTTTTGGCGTGTTGAATTACAAATGGTTTGGAAGTTCACAAAAATTGGCTGACAAGTTTCGGCTCGTAAGTAAGCTTTGTTTTCTTCACTGAAAACCGGACCAACATAAGTTTGCATCATCAAGTTGAATTGACGTGGAGGAGTCCAGTCACCAACTTTGTCTGTAGAAGGATCAACAACTTTTGCATCAGCAAGAACTGAATCAATGTTTTCACCTTCTTGAAGTTTTGTTTCAAAAGCAGCTTCGAGTTTACCGATATCAGAAGTTGAACCCATGAGTTCTGCGACTTTCGCTAAAATCTCTTCACTTTGTTGCTCGAGCAGGTTATCGATTCTGTAACGTTTTTTACTATCTTTATTGTCCACCATGATGTCGGCAAACTGATCGACGTGACCAGAAGCTTTCCAAACTTGTGGGTGACAAATGATTGTGGAGTCCTGACCGACAACATTTTCGCGTTGCTCGACCATGTAATCCCACCAAGTCGCTTCAACTGCACGGCGCATGGCTGTGCCATAAGGGCCGTAATCCCAGAAGCCATTGAAGCCTCCATAGAGTTCAGAACTCTGAAAAATTAAACCACGACGTTTACATAAATTTGTAATCTTTTCCAAGGTAACTTGAGAAGACATAAATTGATCCTATGAATTATTAAAATAAAAAACTCGACAATAGAGCACTGAAATCCAGTTTTACATAATCATTTCATTGTTGAGGAGCAATTTTTCTTCCGCTTAAGTGAGCAGGAATGATGGGAGGTGATTTGAGCACAAAAAAAGTCCCCAGCCACCGCTGGGGACCCACACTAAGTACAAACGCAAGATTGCATAACTTTCGTTACGCATTCTTAATGTATGTGGAAAGAAATTCAGAAGCAAATTTTTTAAAGTGCTTATATGATTTATTTTGCAAGTTTATTGAAATTAAGCGTTTATGGCATGCTTTAATGCAGCCTAAACTAGCTTTAAGAGGCTAAATGAATTTAGCCAATGAATAATTTACGCATGGGGTTAATTTAAAATGATTTTAACGAGGAGCGCCATGAAATATATTTTAATGCTATGCATCGGCTTGATTTGGGGGTCTCAATTCTTGCTGAATGATATGATTCTCAAGTCATTCTCGCCTCTTGGTCTCGCAGCCTTACGCATGTTTTTTGGTTTCATTACCCTGAGTGTTTTAATTTTTATTCTTCCCAAAGAACGCAAGAAAAAAGTTAAGTTAGATAAAAAACTCCTCGTGCTTTTCATTGCCTTAGGGGCCACAGATGCCGCCATCCCCTTCTACCTTATTGGCTATGGTCAAACACAATTAGATTCTGCAGTGGTGGCAATTATCCTGGGCATCATTCCGGTTTTTACCGCTATTTTGCAAAACTTAGTCGGCAAAGGCAAGAAGTCAGGAAAATGGGAATACGTCGGTATGGCCGTCGCCTTTGTTGGGCTCTATATCTTGATCGATCCGAGTGCTGACAGCTTTTCGGGTTCTTTCTCGGGCTATGCTGCGATTCTAGGCGCGGCCTTTTGTTTTGCTTGGGCATTTATGTTCATGGATCGTATCCCCAGTCGCATTTCCGCCCTGCACGCTTCGCGTTTTATTTTAATGATTTATTCGATTCCCTTTTTAGCTTACTGGCTTTATGTGGAAGGTTTTCAACTACCCACAGATACACAAGCTTGGCTAAGTTTATTTATTTTAGGCATGTTTGCTTCGGGAATTGTCTACCTCTTTTACATTCAGTCCGTTAGAATTGCAGGCCCCACCTTTACTTCATTCAGCAATTACTTAGTTCCTTTAATAGGAACTTTTCTAGGTGTCATTTTCCTCAAAGAAGATTTCACAATCAATATTGCTATGGCTTTAGTGCTGACGATTTTAGGTTTAATCATTTGTAATCGAAAGTCCTAGCAGCCTTTCAGACTTCTCTCCCTTAGACTGCAAAACAGCTGAATTTCACCGAGTTCCTGCCCGAAAATCGTTAAATATGTCCAATATTCGTCTCATTTCGGACAAAAACCGGCTTTATTCACTCAGTTTTTCCTTACGAAGCTCAAAGTCCAACAGACTGCTAGCCCTCAATAATTCATCCTTGATTTTGCGCTAGTCTAATCAAACTGTCACATTTTCTAATGATTTCTCTTCTTATATAAGCTTTTATTTATAGGATTTCGTGTATTTTATGTGAATTTTTATTTTAGGAACAAATCATGATTTTTGTCACCCACATGGAAACAACGCCGAATCCCAATGCCTTGAAGTACGTTTTAAACGAAACCATACTCGAAGATGGTATCTGTCAATTCTCCGCAGCAGAAGAAGCTACAGACGATTTAGCTCGCGCTTGTTTTGCTGTTGAAGGTGTCGTGAGCATCTTTTACCGCGACAATTACATCACGATTACTAAGAACGATTCAGCCGACTGGTTTGAAATCGAGATGACGATCAAGGACGAAATCAATAATCGCGTCGAAGCGATTGAATTCAAAGCTCAAGCCGTTCCGGAAATCAACTTCGGTGAAAAACAAACTTTGGTTTTTGAAATCGACGACATTTTAGATGAGACTATCCGTCCAGGTTTAGCCATGGATGGCGGTGGTGTCGATATCATTGATCTCTCTGACGAAATGGTTCTCAGCGTTCGTTATCAAGGTGCTTGTGGCTCTTGCCCTAGCTCAACGACTGGCACACTTATGGCCATCGAAAATATTCTTCAAGAACAGTTCGATCCTCGTATCACAGTTCAAATTGCAAATCATACATATTAATACTAAAGGAAGTACTTATGAGTAAACCAGCAGCAAAACCAGCCTGCCCTAATTTTTCTTCCGGTCCTTGTGCTAAGCACCCCGGTTATTCTGTAGACAAACTCACTCTCGACACACTTGGTCGTTCACACCGCTCTGCAGTGGGTAAAAGCACTCTCAAAAAAGCTATTGATAAGTCAAAAGAAATCTTAGGTCTCCCTGAAGATTACCGCCTCGGTATCGTTCCGGCATCTGACACAGGTGCGGTTGAAATGTTTCTCTGGTCAGCTCTCGGTGAGCGTCCAGTAGACGTATGTTTCTGGGAATCATTTGGTCAAGGTTGGATGACTGACATCGTTAAACAACTCAAACTCGAAAACGTGACTCAGTTCAAAGCTGAATACGGTGAGCTTCCTGACCTCTCACAAACTAATCCTGATCACGACATTGTTTTCACATGGAATGGTACAACTTCTGGCGTTCGCGTTGCTAACGCTGACTGGATTTCTGACGATCGCAAAGGTTTGACTATTTGTGATGCGACTTCTGCGTGTTTTGCAATGGAATTACCTTGGGAAAAACTCGACGTTGTCACTTACTCTTGGCAGAAAGTACTCGGTGGTGAAGGCGGTCACGGTGTGATCATCTTGAGCCCACGTGCTGTTGAGCGTCTCGAAAACTTCGACGCGGGTCGTCCACTTCCAAAAATCTTCCGCATGACCAAAGGTGGTGCACTCATCGAAGGTATTTTCACGGGTGCAACGATCAATACTCCTTCTATGCTTGCTGTAGCGGACTACGTTGATGCTCTTGAATGGGCTGAAAGCGAAGGCGGCGTTGCTGGTCTGATTAAACGTTCTGAAGCTAACGCAGGGGTTATTGCTGATTTTGTTGCTAAGCATGACTGGATTGATTTCCTAGCTAAATCTGACGACATCAACTCCACAACTTCAGTTTGCTTGACTCTTAAGCTCGAAGGTGATCAAGTCAAAGCACTCATTAAGCTTCTCGCTGACGAAGATGCTGCTTACGATATCGGCGCTTACCGCGATGCTCCATCAGGCCTTCGTATCTGGTGTGGAGCGACAGTTGAAACATCTGACCTCGAAGCTCTCATGCCTTGGTTAGAATGGGCTTACAAGGAAGTTAAGTAAATTTAGTTCCTAGTGATCAAAAGCCTCTGGATTTAATTCAGGGGCTTTTTTGTGCTCGGCTTAGGTGATAAGTTCATAATATTTAAAATAAAATAAGCTAAGGTGAACGTTTTGAACGTTTTGATTTGTTTTTAGTAATGAAACTAATAAAGTTAATGTATGAAAAAATTTGAATACATACTTAACGGCATTTTTTATCAAATAACTTGGTTTCTTTGTATATTTTACCCAGATAGATTTTATGCTTTCATTGCTGCCTTTTTAACAGTTGGCTTACATCTATCGTTCAAAAGCGAAAAATTACGAGAGTTAATTATTATTCTCATAGCTGGTATTTGCGGGTATTCTATGGATCAATTAATGGACTATATTAATATTCTTAATACATCCGCAAAAAGTAACTCTAGTTTATATCTTGCTATAATCTGGTTTGTTTTTGCTTGTACTTTAAGATCATCTTTCTCATTTATTTTTAAAACTTATGTACGCGCAATAAGTTTGGGTGTACTCGCACCTGCATCATATTTTTTCGCTCAGAAAATAGGCGTTGTTAAATACTCAGAACCAATTATATATTCAATAGCTATTCATATGTTTACTTATGTATCTTTGATGACTTTCTTCTATAGAATGAACATGAAAATTGGTGCTGACCATGAATAGATTTATGATATTAATATTTTTATCGAGTTTAGTTATAGCCAATGAAGTTCCTAACTTTGATCAGTTTAGAGTCTATAAAAATAAGCCCTATAAATATTTCTTTTTTAAAATCTATGATCTCAAAATACTCACTAAAAATTCTCAAAAAGTCGATTATAAACAAGATCATATATTTCAATACACTTACAATCGTAATGTTGATAATGATGATTTAATAAAAACAACAATGCAAGAATGGGAACGCTTACAGCTTTGCAAAGAAGAGCATGCTATAAAGTGGGCTGAACAATTAAAAAAAATTTGGCCCAATATAAAAAAAGACGATGAACTTATGGCCTTCTTCTCCAAGGACTCAACCCATTTTTTTCATAACAAAAAATTCATCGGCGAAATTAAAGGACGTATTTTTGCAAGAACTTTTTTTCAGATTTGGCTAGATCCTAATAGTCGAATGACTGAGCTGCACGAAGATTAAATTATTCTTTTGTGGGAGTTTCTTTCACTTCCTTATTAAGCTCTACTTTTGGCTCTTTCTTGGAGAGTTTCATAACCGCATTAAAAGTACCCTCGACTACTAGAGCCATTTTTTCATAGTTGAGACGATCCCAGGTATCATTTTCAGTATGATAAGCCTTATTACGATAAAAGGCAGTATCTGTAATCATCACTGCCTGATGACCTTTGGCCCAGTAATTGCGGTGATCCGAAAAATCTATCCCAGGAATTTCAACGGGTGCATTTATAGATTGTACGCCTAAACCTTGCACCGACATAAAGGCCGACTTCACTTCACCGGTGAATTTACCTTGATCTAGTTTGCCCACTATAGCAATAAAATTGCCCACACTTGGGTAAAGCAATTTAAACAAAGGCGTAGGATAATCTTGAGAGTTGGCTTCTTCAGTAAAATAACCAATCATCTCTAAGATCAAGACAGCACGCACTTCTACACCTTCTTTTTCGAGTTTATTGGCATGATGGGCACTGCCCATATCATCTGTCGCAAAAAAAGGAGGTTCTTCCAAGCTGTAAGCTACCAGTTCAATTTCACAGTTGAGTTTTTTCTCGGCATCCAATAAATAAGCAAGTTCTAATAAGCCTGCAAGGCCTGAAGCATTATCATCGGCACCAGGTGTCATGTCGTGTGAGTCGTAATGAGCCCCAATAATGATGAGCGGGCCTTTTCCTTCACCAAAAAGACAAGAAACATTGAAGTATTCTTTAGAAACCGTTTCTCCCTTGTCTGGAATATTGACAGAAAACTTCTGCATCTCAACTTTACCTTTAGTCGTTTCAAAACGCCTTTGGATTGTCTTGCCCGTTGCAAGTAAGGCAACGTGATCTCGATAGGATCGAGGGTGAAAACGCACTGAAAAAAGTTTAACAATTTCTTTCATGCGCTCTGGGTCAACTTTAACTTGAGGCACTTGCTTGTCGGCAGCTTCGAGCCAGGGCTTATGTAAAAAGCACCAAATACCTGCTAAAGACATAAGCAGAAGAACAATGATACTAATAATTGATTTCATCAAACGCATAAAAAGTGATCTTAAAAACTTCATTGATTACCTACTAATTTGAGAATGAGTGGAAGGAATTCGAAACTAGCCAGCAAAACTAGTAGCTCGGATATTTCGCAAGATGCGCCAAGTGTATCACCAGTCCCACAGCCAATATTTTTTTTGACGTACATACACCATAAGACGCTACTCAACAAGATTATGATTAATAAACTAAAAGCAGAAATTAATGGAAGGGTACAAAACAAGCCGAGTGCCAAAACAATTAAAGCCGTGAAGGCTGACTTAGCATTCCAAAAGGCCTTGCCTAAACCGGAGTCTTTTGGCTTAATAAGCCACATGTGGAAATTCATCGAGCAGCGACCTGCTAAAACCATCGAAAAAACTGTGACAAAGACCACGCTTATATCCAAATGCATAAGGCGTTCTAAATAGATGTATTTAGCCCCTAAAAGGAAAATGAGTGCTAAGACACCCATGACTCCGATTCGGCTATCCTTCATGATCTCCAGTTTCTTTTCCTGATGACGACTCGACCAAAAGGCATCTGCGCAATCCGCAAAACCATCTAGATGAAACGCTCTTGATACAGCGACTGATAAAAAGAGGATGAGTAAAGCATTAAACTGTGGGCTAAATAAGCCATGAATAGCGGAGGCAACTAAAGCTAAAACAAGCCCCACAAGTAAGCCAATGATAGGAAAAAAATGTGCACTCTGCTTAGTATCGCCATTTTCATAGAGTTTATAGGGGATAGGAAAAATCGTTAAGGTCGACAAGGCCATTAAAAAACTTTTAAACACTGAGTGCCTCATCTAGCGTCATGGTGCTCTCAAGTATAGCACAAACACTATCAATTAAGGGTAAAGCTAAAACGGCACCACTGCCCTCTCCTAAACGCATTTTCAAGTCTAGGAGAGCTTGTTTACCCAGAAGTTCTAAAGCATGTTTATGAGCTTGTTCGTGACTGACATGACTCGCGAGCATATAGTCGAGAACTGCGGGATTAAATTCTTTTGCGATAAGCGCAACCACTGCTGATAAGAAACCATCAAGTAGGATTAGCTTACCTTGTTGAGCGGCACCTAGACAAATGCCCACGAGTGTGGCGAGTTCAAAACCGCCCAATTGCCTTAGGATTTCAAAAGCCTTTTCTTCTCCTTCGAGCTCTTCGATAGAGAAGCGATCTAAGCCCTGCTGAATGATTTGCGCTTTATGTTTTATACCTTCTTTATCTAAGCCCGTTCCAGCTCCAACGCATTGCTCAGCTTCTAAATTGTAAAGCTTTGCGAACATCGCAGCGGCTGAACTGGTATTGCCGATGCCCATTTCTCCTAAAAGAATTAATTGCGCCTCACTCTGAGTGGCTAAGTAAATCCCGTTATTAAGTGCCTTTTCGCACTGCGTGGAGCTCATGGCCGCTTCTACCGAAAAATCTTTAGTCCCATTATCAAGTACTTGGCTAATTATGGATAAAGAGCTCTGTTTAACATCATTAATCAAGCCGCAGTCAATAAGAAATAAATGACAATCGTGAGTTTTGCAAAGTGCATTAATCACTGCTCCTTGATAACTCGCACAAGTTAAAATTTTATCTGTGATTTGTGGGTATTGACTCACTCCTTTTACTGCAATGCCATGGTCCGCTGCACAAAGGAAGAGTTCGCGCTTCTTAAAACTGGGTGTGAGTGATTTTTGGAAAGTCATTAATGTCTCAGCTAAAGCCCCCAAGTCACCGAGTGCACCTTGAGGAATAGCTAATGAATCGAGTTTATTCTTTGCTTTTGTCGCAAAACTTTGATCGACTCGGTCAATACGGGGGACTTTAAACATTTTTAAGTTCCATCGGCAGACCACTCACCATAAAAATCGCACGATCTGCGGCCTTCGCCAAAAGCTGATTACAACGCCCTGCCAAGTCACCGAATAAACGTGCTTGAGCATTCATCGGCATGATCCCTAAGCCAGTTTCATTAGAGACGATAAAGAAATGACAAGGACTCACTTTCATCGCTTCAATAAGCGCTTCGGTTTTCTCTATGATAAGGCTTTCATTAATTTCAGCATTATCTTGTTCGGACTGCCACATCAAATTACTAATCCACAAAGTCACACATTCGAGTAGCACACTGCCTTCTTTAAAATCTTTAATCTTTTCTAAAATCTCTAAAGGCTCTTCAACATTATTCCAATGGGCAGCAGCTCTTTGGATTTTATGAGCTTCGATACGCTTGCTCATTTCACCATCAAATGCGGTAGCCGTGGCGAGGTAGTGATGAGGAGGTGGTGAATTTAAACAGAGTTCCTCTGCTTTTGAACTTTTTCCTGATCGGCAACCGCCTGTTATGAAAGTAATGCTTGCCATGATTCCACTTCTTTTAGATTTAAAGCCTTTAAAACACCTAGGCCACCTGAGAATAGCTCGATGGATGAAAGCGATCCTGTATCGACCTGAAATGCCAAGCTCTTATCGTAGCTTATCCCTAAGTAATGGCAAATTAAGTGACGTATCACTCCGCCGTGAGTCATCAAAAAAACATCTTCTTTTTGTGTCGCGATGAATTTAGCCAAATGCTCAATTCGCTTCTGAAAGTCTTTGATTTTTTCGCCCTGAGGAAAATGAAAGTTCTCGTTTTCTTGCCAAGCTTTTACTTCTATTGGGAACTCTTTCTCTATTTCTGCGTAAGTGAGTCCTTCCCAAGAGCCAAAATCCACTTCCTTAGCTTCTTGCAAATTAAGTTCACTATTGAGCTGCAAACGATCTAAACTTTGCGTACATCGCAAAAGAGGGCTCGAAAATACTTTCGTGCCCTGCTTAAGAGTAATTGCTAGGTGAGTCTTATTTTTGAGCTCGAGATTGGTACTACCATAAAAAGCGCCAGCTTTGCCTTGATGAGCAAAGTGGCGAAAAAGGTGAACTTGCATTTCTTTTAACGAATCACCAAGTTAGAATTTTTATCTTGAGCCATAATCTGAAGATCTATTGAGATTTCGACCGCCTCTTTTAAGTAGACATCCAAGAGAACTTCTTCACGTCCATCTTGAGAGAAAGCACCTAGACCTTCAACTTCGTCATCCTCTTCTTCCTCAGCTTTTGGCTTACGGCCCGAAATACGACGTAGTACTTCTTTACGGTCTTGGCTTCTTTGATAATGCATTTTGAATTCAGAAATTCGCTCATCTTGATTGAGAGAAATCTCTTTATCTTCATAACGATCTCTGTAGTAATCAAGTTCTTTTTGAAGCTCTGCAAAATCATCACTTTTCCCGACGCGTTTATCTGAATTATTTCTTAATTTATCTAAAGCTGAATTCACAGAAACTTCTTTATTTACGCGTGCTCTAGGAATTGTGTCGTACTTTAATGAGTGACGTAAGGAGGCTTCACCACCATTTTCTTTATCGTAGAAGTGAGGGAGGATAATGTCTGGGATTACACCCATTTTCTGAGTTGAACCACCATTGATGCGGTAGAATTTAGCAATCGTAAATTTGAGTTCGCCAGGTTTAAAACCATTCTTAGCTAATTCTTTCATTTGCTGAATTCGCTCTAAGTCATAGACTTGTTGAACTGTGCCTTTACCGTGAGTTCGATCAGCACTGCCAATGACAACACCACGCTCATAGTCTTGGATAGCCGCAGCAAAGATTTCAGAGGCTGAAGCCGAGTGTTGATTCACTAAAACTGTAAGAGGTCCACCGTAAACCACATCATCTGAACGGTCTTTCTGAACATCAATTTCACCGCGATAATCTTTCACTTGAACTACCGGACCTTCTTTGATAAAGAAGCCCGTCATCTTGATCACTTCACTCAAGCTACCACCACCATTGTCACGCAAGTCAAAAACAAGTGATTGCATACCCTGTTCTTTTAACTTTAGAACTTCAGCTTTCACGTCGTTCGCACAACTCTTCTTTGATTGGGGGTGAAAGTAAAAAGAAGGAAGATAAATGACGCCAACTTTTTGCATGGCTCCATCTCTTTCTAATTCGAATAACTTACTTCTTGCTGCGGCAGATTCTGAGATATCAATCTTATCGCGTTTAATGCTCAAGACATGACGAACACCATTAATGCCCCCACGTAAAACATGGAGTGTGACGACTTTGCCTTTAGGCCCACGAATCATGCTAATTGTTTTTGAAAGTGGCATATCAATGACATTCACTGGCTCTTCACCCGCTTGCTGAACTTCAATGATTCGGTCGCCTTTTTTCAATTGCTTGGCTTTATCTGCGGGACCACCAGAAATAATACGAACCACTTTCGTGTAACCGTCGCTGTTGGTAAGAGTGGCGCCGATACCGTTCAATGAAAGCTTCATCATGATCTCGAATTCTTCCATGCTCTTAGGGCCAAAGTAAGTTGAATGAGGATCAAAACATCCTGTCATCATCGAGATGGCCATCTCGAAAAACTTATCTCTCTCCATTTCTAGGAGGTTCTTTAAGCGGAAAACAATTCTTCTGCGTACCTGCTCTTCAGTTGAACCATTATCTTCGTTTAAAGCAGCCTCCTCCTCTTCTGTTTTCTTTTCATCATCATCTTTTTTCATTTGCTTGGCTAAGTTACCGATGTGCATATTGATGATTTCGTTCTCAATATAGCGATCCCAGAGGTCATTGAGTTCTTCAGGGCTTTCTTTCCACTCGGCATTTTCTCTATCTAAGCTTAAGGCACCGCCATGTTTAAGGTCCATGCCTGCAGCCAAACGCTTTTCGGCATAATCGAGTCTTTCTTGAACGCGTTGTTTGAAGCGTTTAAAGAAGAGTTCGGCAAAAGTTAAATCGCCTTGGAGGTACATATCATCTAAAAAAGGGCGGTACTTGGAGAATTGATCGTAATCAGATTTAAGAAAAATGCGCTTGCTATAATCGAGGCGTTTGAAAAACTCATCAAAAACCGCCTTACTCATTTCATCATCAAGAGGTTTTTTCTCATAATGCAGGTGAGTCATTAACTGAGCCACAACCCGAGTCACTTGGCGCTCTTTCTCAGAGGCAATAAAATCTTCCTCGGCGAAGGTGCTAAAGGAAGTAAAAAATAATAATAAGGCGCTTAAGTGTTTTAAGTTCATATACCAGTCTCTTTAAATTTTCTAATACTATATAATGTATGTAGTTTTCAATTCGAATCAACGACACGCTGACAATATGTAAAAAAAACCTCCAATTTATATAGATAAAAACACGGTAGCTTATGGCTAAAGGCTTGAGTTCAGCTCCTACAGAAGAAATTTACATTTTTTTCCAAAATGGACTTTGACTAAAAAGGAAGCCGATTTATTCTAAGCGCACCAAAAGGTTTTGCCCTTTTATCACCCTGCTCGGGTGGCGGAATTGGCAGACGCGCACGGTTGAGGGCCGTGTGGAGAAATCCGTGTGGGTTCGACTCCCACTCCGAGTACTCAAAGGCTCAGATCATTTTTGATCTGAGCCTTTTTTTGTTTAAAAATCATTTTGAAAAGGATTTTAACAAAAAGATGAAAATATCATAAAAAGATGATTGACTAAAAACAAAAA